>CANRIN010000017.1 GCA_947630675.1 uncultured Clostridia bacterium
TGCTGCCGTCATGCCAGCGCGGGCCGACGGTGTGTATGACATATTTGCAGGGCAGACGGTAGGCGCGGGTGATTTTCGCGTCGCCAACATCACAGCCGCCGAGCGTCCTGCACTCGTCGGCAAGCTCCGGCCCTGCGGCGCGGTGGATAGCGCCGTCCACGCCGCCTCCGCCGAGAAGAGCGCGGTTTGCGGCGTTGACTATCGCGTCCACCTTCATCACCGTGATGTCGTTTCTGACTATTTCGAGCGGCATGACTGTACCCCCTCTGCGCTTCGGAGCGGGACCGGTACCTTTCGGTACGGTCCGCATGCGCCGGTATTGCACAATATATTCATGTGACTATGATACCATACGGCTGCGGCGGGTGTCAATAAGCCGCTCCTCGCTTGACTTGAGCAGGAAAAAGGGCTAAAATGACTGTATCTAACGAGAAGCGCGGACGGCATACCGGAAAAGGGCAGAGCGGTGAGAAAATTCCCCACAGCCCGGACGGTATCCGTCGGACGGAGGTGCGTCAATTATGAAGGGACTTTGTTATGTCGGCAAACCGGCTCCGGTGCTGCGGACCGACCTGCCTGTGCCCGAGCCGGAGGAGCGCGAAAGTCTGATAAGGATAAGGCTCGCGGCGATATGCTCCACCGACCGCGAAGTGCTCGCGGGCTACAAGCCGGATTTCCGGGGAGTGATGGGCCACGAGTTTGTCGGCACGGTCGAGCGCTCGCCGGATGCGTCGCTTGTCGGCGCGCGCGTCGTCGGCGAGCTGAATGCCGGCTGCGGGGAGTGCATCTACTGCCGCACCGGCAGGGAGGGACACTGCATCCACCGCCGCGTGATAGGGCTTACGGACAAGGACGGCTGCTTTGCGGAGTATATGACGCTCCGCACCGACCTTCTCCATCGCATCCCGGACGGACTTCCGGACGAGGTCGCGGTGTTCTGCGAACCGCTCGCGGCGGCATTGGAGATCCCGGATAAGGTACACGTCCGCCCGAGCGAGCCCGCCGCCGTCGTCGGCGACGGACGCCTCGCCTTGATGATAGCGCAGGTGCTCGCGCTCACCGGCGCGGAGGTCGTCGTCGCGGGAAAGCACCCCGAAAAGCTCGAGCGCTTCCGGTCGTTCGCACGGACCGAGCTCCGCGGGGACGAGACCTTCGAGCTCGTGGTGGACGCTTCCGGCTCGCCCTCCGGCTTCGAGACTGCGAGGCGGCTCGTGCGGCACCGCGGAACGCTCGTCCTCAAGAGCACCTTTGCGGAGAAGACGCCGATGAACCTCGCGGACCTCGTCGTGAATGAGGTGACGCTCGTCGGCAGCCGATGCGGCCCGTTCGAGCCGGCTCTGCGCCTGCTCGAGAGGGGACTGGTCACGCTTCCGCCGATAGAGCTCTATCCCATAGAGGAGTACGAGGCGGCGTTCCGGTCGAGGGCGTTCAAGAGCGGGTTTAAATTCTGAGAAAAGCATAAAAAGATACTTACATAAAAGGAGGACAAATATGGATATCAGAAGCGTTACACATGTGAAAAACGTCTATCCGAGCGCGGGCGGAGCCGCGGTCACGATAATCGACCAGACGCTCCTGCCGAACGAGGTGAAGTACATCGAGCTCGGGAGCGCCGAAGCGCTCTACGAGGCGATAAAGCTCCTGCGCGTGCGCGGGGCCCCGGCGATAGGGATCTGCGCGGGCTTCGGCATGGCGGCGCTCGCGCGCGGGATAGATGCTGACGGCGAGGACTTTGTCCGCGAGTTCGAGCGGCTTGCGGACTACCTTAACTCCTCCCGCCCGACGGCGGTGAATCTCTCCTGGGCGCTGAAGCGCATGTGCGGAGTGGCGCGCGACGTGAGCGCGCTTCCGCGCACGGAACGCATCGCCGCGCTCGACCGCGAGGCGCAGGCCATACAGGACGAGGACATCGACATGTGCCGCCGCATATCCGAGTACGGGCTTTCGCTGCTGCACGACGGAGCGGGCGTTCTCACCCACTGCAACGCGGGGCCGCTCGCGACCTCGCGCTACGGCACGGCGCTCGGGCCTCTCTTCCTCGGGCGGGAGAGGGGAATGAACTTCCGCGTATTCTCGGATGAGACCCGCCCGCTGCTCCAGGGCGCGCGGCTTACGAGCTACGAGCTGCACGCCGCCGGGATAGACGTCACGCTGATATGCGACAACATGGCGTCCATCGTCATGAAGAACGGATGGATAGACGCGTGCCTCGTCGGCTGCGACCGAATCGCCGCAAACGGCGATACCGCAAACAAGATAGGCACATCCGGCGTCGCGATACTCGCAAAGCACTACGGCATACCGTTCTACGTTCTCGGCCCGACCTCCACGATAGACATGAACTGCCCCACGGGAGACGACATAGAGATAGAGCTCCGCGACCCGGAGGAGATCGCCGAGAAGTTCTACTCGAAGCGTATGGCCCCGGAGGGCGTGAAGTGCTACAACCCCGCCTTCGACGTGACCGACCACAGCCTTATAACCGGAATAGTCACCGAGCACGGGGTGCTGCGTCCGCCGTTCGACGTGTCGCTCCGTAGTCTTTTTAACCAAAAAAGGTGACGCCGAACTGTGCAGATTGTGGAAGTTATCGCCTTGAAATGCATCGGGCGCGGTGCTATAATGACACTGAAAATGGTGTCGGATCGTGCTGCGAAGGCTGCTCCGCCGCCGTTTCGTTCAAAAATTTTAGGAGGAATATAAAATGAAGAAAGTGCTTGCACTTACCCTCGCGCTTGTCATGTGCTTCGGCCTTGTCGCCTGCTCCGGCGGTACGACCACCAGCGCTGAACCGAGCGGAGATCCCAGCACGCTCAAGATAGCCATCGTCACCAGCCCGAGTGGCGTTGACGACGGCTCCTTCAACGAGGATAACTACAACGGCATCCTCGCGTTCATCGCGAATCATCCCGGCGCCACCGTCACCCCCGTCAACGAGCCGACCGGCGAGGCTACCGCCTCCGTCCAGGCCGTCGCGGACTGCTTTGCCGACTATGACGTCATTGTCACCCCGGGCTTCCAGTTCGCCGGCATCGGCGCTCTGGCTCAGGAGAACCCGGACAAGAAGTTCATCCTTGTCGACAGCTTCCCGGCCGACGCCGAGGGCAACGAGATAACGGTCGACAACATCTACGCCATGCAGTTCGCGGAGCAGGAGAGCGGCTTCTTTGCCGGCGTCGCCGCCGCGATGGAGACCCAGACCGGCAAGGTCGCGGTCGTCAACGGCGTCGCGTTCCCGTCGAACGTCAACTATCAGTACGGTTTTGAGTCCGGCGTCTACTATGCCAACAAGAACCTCGGCACCTCTGCCACGATGGTCGAGCTCCCGTCCTACGCGGGCACCGACGTCACCGGCGCTAACGTCGGCGGCAACTACGTCGGCGACTTCAACGACGAGGCTACCGGCAAGGTCGTCGGCGAGGCTCTTATCGCCGAGGGCTGCGACATAATCTTCGTCGCCGCCGGCAACTCCGGCAACGGCGTCTTCACCGCTGCCAAGGAGAACGGCAATGTCAAGGTCATCGGCTGCGACGTCGACCAGTATGACGACGGCGCTAACGGCGACTCGAACATCATCCTCACCTCTGTTCTCAAGAACATGGCGCAGGAGGTCGAGCGTCAGCTGAACGCCATCGAGGACGGCACCTTCAAGGGCGGCAACTACACCCTCCATGCCGACACCGACTCCACCGGCTATGTCTCCGCCGACGGCCGTCAGCAGCTCAGCGAGGCTACCCTCAGCGCCCTCACCGACGCGTATGCGAAGGTCAAGAGCGGCGAGATAGTCCCGGCTGCGAACTTCAACGGCGTCTCGCCCGAGAGCTTCCAGTAAGAGATGATCCCGGCTTTTGCCGGAGCGTCGGACGGGGCCGCATTTGCGGCCCCGTCTTTTGTTAGGACTTTTTCCCGTGGCCTCGCAGAGTTTCGCCGCGTAAGCGGCGAAATAGAGTGGAATCTATTTTCGGCGGCGGCGTGTACGTCGCCGAAAATACTTTGCGCGGAGCGCGCTTCGAAGCGGCGTAGCCGCAAGGAGCAGAGCGGAGTGCTTGCTGCCGGCAGAGCTTTGCTCTGTCCGGCGGCCTCGCTGCAAATTGGTAAGGGCGCGGATGAAATCCGCGCCCGCGATTTGCAGCGACATCTTGTATTTCCTCTTGGAATGGTGTAGAATAGAGACCTGCACCAAAGACATACGATTGGGGGTAGGCAGATTGAATATCGAGCTTACGCAGAAGCAGTTCCGGCTGCTCCTCGATATGGTCTACATCGGCAACTGGGTACTGAACAGCGCGCGCGGGGACGACCGCATCACGGCATACGACGACATCGAGAGCCGGATGTTCTTTGAGGCGATGCGCGCCGGTATGCCCGAGCTCGCGGAGTTCCGCGACGGGACGATACAGGCTAGCCGCGCGTTCGTCGAGGGCGGCATCCACGAGGCTATAATGGACTATGAGGACGCGATGTTCTTCGACATCCTCGCCGAGGAGCTGAGCCGCCGTGACATGCAGGCGGAGGGGCTCCGCGCCGAGGAGGGCGAGGAGATGGAGCGCCGCATAGCCGAGTACACGGCGGAGTTCGAGCAGAGCGGCGTGGATCACGTCCACGTGGACCTCTAGGAGGGTGCCAGCTAACCGAATATACGGCTGAACAGAGCCGCCATGCAGAAACCGGTGACGTCCGCGACGAGCGCCGCCGGGAGAGCATGGCGGCTCTTTGTCACCCCAGCGCCGCCGAAGTAGACCGCTATCACATAAAAGGTCGTCTCGGTGGAGCCGAGCATGACCGCCGCCGTGCGCCCCACAAGCGAGTCCGCACCCGCGGCGCGGATGATATCCGCGCCGAGCGCAAGCGCGCCCGAGCCGCTGAACGGACGTATCAGCGCGAGCGGTACACACTCTGCGGGGATCCCCACCGCCTCCGCTGCGGGACGAAGCAGGCCGGTGAGGAGATCGAGCGCGCCGCTCGCGCGGAACATATATATAGCCGTGAAGAGCACGACAAGCGTGGGAAGTATCCCCGCCGCCGTTCTGAGGCCCTCCTTTGCCCCGTCGGTGAGCGCCGGGAACAGCTCCACTCGCCGTGCGAGCGCCGCCGCGCCAACGAGCGCGAGTATGCAGGGGAGGAGGGCGTTCATCAGCGCGTTCACGGTGCGAGCCCTCCCGAGCCGTGAGCCGGAGAGGCCGTCTCCTGCCGCACGCGCCGCTTCCGCATAAGGGTGGGACGGACGGCGGCCCCGCCGCTCCGGGACGCCTCCGCTCCGTTGATGCGCGCCGCGCCTGCGGGTCCGATGACGCGCCCTGCCGGGTGTGCCGCTCCGCTGTCCGAACGGGGAACGCCGGCCGTGTCCGCGGCTCCGGCGCGCCGTCCGCGCCGCCGCGCGGACGGCGAAGAGCCGTCTTCCGACTTTTCGCCGCGCCGCCGTCCGATACGGCGGAAGAGCCGGTCGGCCGTGAGCCCTGCCGCGAGCGCAACGGCGCTCGAGCACCACACGGCGGGGAGGATGTCAAACGGAGATGTCGCGCCGAGCGACGCCCTCAGCGCCGCTATCGTCGCCGGTACGAGCTGCAGCGACGCCGTGTTCATCACGACGAAGGTGCAGAGAGAGTCGGTGGCACGTTCGCCGCGCGCCATAAGCGACGCGGCGCGGATGCCGAGCGGCGTCGCGGCATTGCCGAGCCCGAGAAGGTTTGCGGAGAGATTTGCGGAGACCGCGCCGAGCGCCTCGTCGTCCGAGCTTATGTCCGGCAGGAGACGTCCGAGCAGCGGACGCGCCGCCCGGGCTAGCGCACGGTCAAGCCCGGCGCGCCGCATGACCTCCAGGACTCCGTTCCAGAGGCAGAGCGTACCGGTGAGGGAGACGGCGAGCTCGACCGCGGCCTTCGCGCCGTCGAGAGCGGCAGCGCTCACGTCGCCGAGACGCCCGTTCGCCGCCCCGAACACTATCGAACAGATAACCAGCAGGAGCCAGACCGCATCAATCACCAATTTTTACCACCTCAAACGAAAGGAATACAAAATTTTCATGCATTTTTTGCCGAAAAATGAAAAAAGTTGTTGACAACTCAAATTGTGAACAACATAATGTAAACGTACGGTTGTTTTCGACAAGTTATTTACCATGTACCGGCATTAAGACTAAGGAGCTATGCGGAATGAAGACTACCGGAATTGTCAGAAAAGTGGATGAGCTCGGGCGGGTGGTACTGCCGATAGAGCTGCGCCGAACACTGGAGATAGCGGAGAAGGACCCGCTTGAAATCTATGTGGACGGTGAAAACATTATTCTGCGGAAGCACAGCGAGCACTGTGTGTTCTGCGGGTCGGACAACTCGCTTGTTGAGTTCAGGGGCAAGTTGGTCTGCAAGTCCTGTAGGGAGGAGCTTGCAAAGTAGCGCTTCGGAAAACGGATTAAAAACGCGGCGCGAACGAGTATATGCGTTCGCATTGCATTTTGTACCCGTTTTTTAGGGTGTTCAGCAGTGGAACAAAAAACTGGCGGAGCCAAATACGGCTCCGCCGGTTTTTCCGCAACAAAAAAGCGGAGCCTCGTCGGCTCCGCTTTCGTTCTCAAAATTTACGGGATGAGGTTTATCGACAGGGTGAGGATGATGAAGAGGATAGCCACCCACGTCGTCATTTTGGCGAGACGCGCATCCCACGTCTTTGCCTGATTCTTGGCAAGGAAGGTATCCGCAACGCCGGAAATGGCGCCGCTGAGGCCGGAGCGCTTACCGCTCTGGAGAAGGACGACCGCGATAAGGAACAGGCTCGCGAGCACCTGAATGATCGTAAAAACGAGTTTCAAAACAAACGCCTCCAAATATTATTCTATTCCGCAGTAGCTAATAGTATACCACAAGCGGCGCGGTATTTCAAGAGATTTTTTGCCGCTCCCGAAATTTTATTTCTTTATCAGCTCGCCCGTCGCGAGGGCGCGAAGGTACGCGTTGATGAATCCGTCGAGGTCGCCGTCCATGACGGCGTTGATGTTGCCGTTCTCAAAGTTCGTGCGGTGATCCTTTGCGAGCGTGTAGGGCATGAAGACGTAGGAGCGTATCTGGCTGCCCCACTCTATCTTCATCTGGACGCCCTTGATGTCGTCGATGCGGTCGAGATGCTCGCGCTCCTTTATCTCGGCGAGCTTAGCGCGGAGCATACGCATGGCGTACTCGCGGTTCTGGTGCTGGCTGCGCTCGGTCTGGCAGCTCACGACGACGCCGGAGGGAATATGCGTTATGCGTATCGCGCTCTCGGTCTTGTTGATGTGCTGACCGCCTGCGCCGCTCGAACGGTAGGTGTCGACCTTCAGGTCCTCGTCGCGTATCTCTATCTCTTCGTTGTCGTCTATCTCGGGCATGACCTCGAGCGCGGCGAAGGAGGTGTGGCGCCGTCCCGCCGCGTCAAAGGGGCTCACGCGCACGAGCCGGTGGACGCCGTTCTCACCCTTGAGGTAGCCGTAGGCGTTCTCACCCTCTATCGAGATGGTCGCGCTCTTGAGGCCGGCCTCATCTCCGTCGAGGTAGTCAAGAGTCGTACACTTGTAGCCGTGGCGCTCCGCCCAGCGGGAGTACATGCGGAAGAGCATCTGCGCCCAGTCCTGCGCCTCGGTGCCGCCCGCGCCGGCATGGAAGGTGAGTATGGCGTTGTTGTGGTCGTACTCGCCGTTGAGGAGGGTCGAAAGCGTCGCCTCCTCGAGGTCCTTCTCAAGCGCGGCGTACTGCTCGCGCAGCTCGCCGATAAGGCTGTCGTCGTCCATCTCGACGGCGAGCTCGCAGAGCGTCACGGCGTCTTCGTGCATGCTCTGGAGCTTGTTGTAGCCCGCTATCTTGTCGCGGAGCTGCTTTGTGCGCTGAAGGACCTTCTGCGAGCGCTCGATGTCGTTCCAAAAGCCCTCCGACGCGGTCTGCTCCTCGAGCTCCGCAAGCTCCTTCTTTGCCGCATCCAGTCCGAGAGCCTTCCCAAGCTCCTCAAGGCGGGGCGCGAGAGCCGCGAGCTTCTGCTTATATTCGTCAAATTCTATCAGCAAGAGAGTTTCATCCTTTCAAATGTTCGGCGTGTGGTGTCGTCTTCTCCGTATAACGGCTCAGATCCTCATCAAACGAAGTCTCCTTTTCGGTTCCATAGCCTTTTAAGTATAACTGAAACGCGCCGTCTTGTAAAGAAAAATTTTGCGTTTGTTCATAAAATCAACTTTATTTCGGCGCATGGGTGTGCTATACTATACACTGTATTGCCATGCGCGGTGCGCAGGGCAGAAAGGAGCGTTGCCCAATGGGAATCTTTACTAAAATATTCGGCTCGCAGAACGACCGCGAGCTTAAAAAGCTTTATCCGATAGTTGACGCTATTGAGGCGCTCGAGCCGGAGTACATGAAGCTCACGGACGAGCAGCTTTCCGGCAAGACAAAAGAATTCAAAGAGCGCCTGGCGAAGGGCGAGACACTTGACGACCTGCTCGTTGAGGCGTTCGCTACCGTGCGCGAGGCGAGCCGCCGCGTGCTCGGAAAGCGGCAGTTCCGCGTCCAGCTGCTCGGCGGAATAGTCCTTCACCAGGGGCGTATCGCCGAGATGAAGACCGGCGAGGGCAAGACCTACATCGCGCCGCTCGCGGCGTATCTGAACGCGCTCGAGGGCAAGGGCGTCCATGTCGTCACGGTCAACGACTACCTCGCAAAGTACCAGGGCGAGATGCTCGAGAAGCTCTACCGCTTCCTCGGCATGTCGCTCGGCCTCGTCATCCACGACATCGACCCGGACAAGCGCAAGCCGAGCTACGACGCGGACATAACCTACGGCACGAATAACGAGTTCGGTTTTGACTACCTCCGCGACAACATGGCCATCTACAAGGAGAACATGGTCCAGCGCGGCCACCACTTCGCAATCGTCGACGAGGTCGACTCGATACTCATAGACGAGGCGCGTACCCCGCTCATCATCTCGGGCCAGGGAGACGAGTCCACCGACCTCTATGCACAGGCTGATTCCTTTGCGAAGCGCCTCACCTGCGTCCGCATAAAGGAGCAGGACAGCAAGACCTTTGCCGACGAGGACCTCGGCGGCGACTACATCGTCGACGAGAAGGCGAGGACGGTCACGCTCACCGAGATGGGCGCGAGAAAGGCGGAGCGCTTCTTCGGCCTGGAGAACCTGTCCGACCCGGAGAATTCCACCATCTCGCACCACATCAATCAGGCGATACGCGCGAACGGCCTCATGAAGCGCGACGTCGACTACGTCGTAAAAGACGGCGAGGTCATCATAGTCGACGAGTTCACCGGCCGTATGATGTTCGGACGGCGCTATTCGGACGGACTTCATCAGGCTATAGAGGCCAAGGAGGGCGTGAAGGTCGAGCGCGAGAGCAAGACGCTCGCGACGATAACCTTCCAGAACTTCTTCCGCATGTACGACAAGCTCTCCGGCATGACCGGCACCGCCAAGACCGAGGAGGAGGAGTTCGGGGAGATATACAAGCTCGACATCGTCGAAATACCCACGAACAAGCCGATGATCCGCGAGGATCTGCCGGACGTCGTCTACCGTACTCAGTCGGCAAAGCTCCGCGCCATCGTCGAGCAGATAAAGGAGTGCCACGCGAAGGGACAGCCGGTGCTCGTCGGCACCGTCTCGATAGAGAAGAGCGAGGAGCTGAGCTCGATGCTGAAGCGTTCCGGCATCAAGCACAACGTCCTCAATGCGAAGTACCACGATAAGGAAGCGGACATCATTGCGCAGGCGGGCAAGTTCGGCGCGGTGACGATAGCGACGAACATGGCGGGCCGCGGAACCGACATAATCCTCGGCGGAAACGCCGAGTATATGGCGCGCCACGAGCTCCGCAAGCAGGGATATTCCGACGAGGCCGTCGCCGAGGCGGACGGCCACGGAGCCACCGACAACGAGGAGATACTCGAGGCGCGCGAGAAGTTTACGGAGCTCGTCGGCCGCTTCGAGGAGGAGATAAAGGACGAGGCGGAGAAGGTGCGCGAGGCCGGCGGGCTCTTCGTCATCGGCACCGAGCGCCACGAGGCGCGGCGCATAGACAACCAGCTCCGCGGACGCTCCGGCCGTCAGGGCGACCCCGGCAGCAGCCGGTTCTACATCTCCCTCGAGGACGACCTTATGCGGCTTTTCGGTTCTGAGCGCATAGACGCGATAATGAGCCGCATGGGTGTCGACGACGATACGCCGCTCGACCAGAAGATGCTGAGCGGAGCTATAGAGTCCGCACAGAAGCGCATAGAGAGCCGCCACTACCAGACGCGCCGCAACGTCCTCGAATACGACGACGTTATGAATCAGCAGCGCGAGATGATCTATAAGCAGCGCTACGAGGTGCTCGACGGACACGACCTAAAGCGGTCGATACTCTCGATGCTCGATTCGAGCATCGAGGCGTCGGTCGCGGCCACCGTCGGCGACGAGAAGGCGCCGGAGGCGTACCAGGTCGAGGAGCTTGCCGTCAAGTACGAGCAGATATTCCTCGAGAAGGGCGAGCTGAAGTTTGAGGGACAGAGCAAGAGCGAGCTTGAGGAATTCCTCAAGCGGCGCGGGCACGAGGCCTACGAGCGCCGCGAGGCGGAGATAGGCTCCGAGAATATGCGCGAGCTCGAGCGTGTAATACTTCTCCGCACGGTCGACAACCGCTGGATGGACCATATCGACGCCATGCAGGAGCTCCGTCAGGGCATCGGTCTCCGCGCCTACGCGCAGGTCGACCCGAAGAACGAGTACAAGCGCGAGGGTATGGATATGTTCGACGAGATGATAGCCGCGATACGCGAGGACACGCCGAAGTATATCCTCACCATCCGCATCACGCGCGAGCAGCCGAAGCGCCAGGCGGTGGCGAAGCCCACCGAGGCGTCGCACGGGAACTTCCCGTCGACGGCGAAGGCGGCAAAGACGGTCACCCGCGCGCCGGTGCGCGTCGGAAAGAAGATAGGCCCGAACGAGCCCTGCCCCTGCGGCAGCGGCCTCAAGTACAAGAAGTGCCACGGCAGGTATCCGAACGGCGCTCCTTCCGCGCAGAACGCCGGAAAAGGCGCGGACTGATGGGCCTCCGTATGATAAAGGAGCGGGGCCTTACCCTGCTCGTAAGCGATAAGCTGAGAGAAGCCGGCGCGCGCCACGCCTTTACGACGCGGCGCGGCGGCGTCAGCGGGGGAGAGTACGCTTCGCTCAATCTCCGCATATCCTGCGGAGACGACCCCGAGAACGTATATAAAAACTACGACCTCCTCGCGGAGGCCGTAGGCTTTTCGCGCGAAAATGTCGTCATGAGCCGTCAGGTACACTCGTCGGCTGTCCGCCGCGCAGACGCGGGAGAGGGACTTTTCCGCCCCGACCGTCCGGATGCGGACGGCGTCATAAGCGACCGCGCGCAGCTTGCGCTGATGGTCTTCGTCGCGGACTGCACGCCGGTGCTGATATTCGACCCAGTGACCGGGGCGGCGGCCGCCGTCCACGCAGGATGGCGCGGCACCGCCGCGGGCATAGCCGGCCGCGCGGTCGAACGGCTCGCGGAGGAGTACGGCGCGGAGCCGCGCCGTCTCGTCGCGGCGATAGGGCCGCACATCTCACAGGACAGATTCGAGACCGGACCGGAGGTCGCGGAGGCGATGCTCCGTCACTTCGGAGATGCCGCCGCGCCGCTCTGCCCGAAGCGCGGGGAGAAGTTCTTCCCCGACCTCGGGATGCTGAACCTTACCGAGCTCGTGCGCGCGGGACTGCGCGCGGAAAACATAGACCTCGACACGCGCTGCACCATGTGCGAGCCGGAGTACTTCTTCTCCCACCGCCGCACCGGCGACCGGCGCGGCGTTCAGGGCGCGGTGATAATGCCGGGGAGGGCGGAATGATGAGGCGCGCCCTGTCGCTGCTGCTCGCGCTTGCCGTCCTTATGGCGTGCGCGGGGTGCGAGGGCGGGGAGGACATCACCGACACTCTCGTCGAGGTCACGCCGGAGGCGCCGTCCCCATCGGCGGGGATAATCCTGCCCGGCGGCCCCGCGGCGGTGGAGGCTTTCGGCGCGGCGTACAGCTCCACCGCGTCCCTGAATCCGATAACCGGCACCAACCGCCTCAATCTCGAACTCGCCCCGCTCATGTACGAGGGCCTTTTCGAGGTGACGCCGGACTACGAGGCGGAACCGGTCCTCTGCGAGAAAATATCGCACGAGGGCGAGGTGTGGACCGTCACGCTCCGCCATGGCATCACCATGAGCGACGGCGAACCGCTCACCGCCGCCGACGTCGTCTACTCCATCGAGCTCGCACGGAACACCGACCTGTACGCGGCGCGCCTGCGCCCCGTGCGCTCGGTCATGACGATTGACGACAGAACGCTCACTATCGCGACAGACGGCGTGTACGGGAGGCTCGAGCTGCTGCTTGACACGCCGGTGATACGCGCCGGCAGCGCGGAGGATGCCGCGCCGCCCGGCACCGGCCTCTACACCTTCGTTAAAACGGAGGACGGCGGGTACCTCCGCGTGTCCGACTCGCGGCGCGGAGAGGCAAGCCTTCAGCGCATCGAGCTCGTGGACATTCCGGAGGGCGAGCTGATGGTCTCGAGCTTTGAACAGGGGACGGTCAGCGCCGCCTCAAGCGACCCGACCGCCACCGACAACCTCGACTACGGCGGCAACTTCGAGGAGTGGAGCCGGTTCACACCGAATATGATCTACCTGTGCTTCAACGGCGGCAGGCTGTCCGCGCCGGTGCGCGCGGCGCTCGCCGGAGCGGTGAACCGCCCGGAGATCGCCGCCTCCGACCTCGCGGGCGCGGCGGACGCCACAAACCTGCCTGCAAGCCCCGCGTCCGCATTGGGCGCGGACGGAGACGCCGCACCGCACTTTGCCGAGGCCGAGTCCGCGCTTGAGGCGCTCGGCGCGGAGCCGGACGAGGAGGGGTTCCTCACGCTCGGCAGGAGCCGGATAGCGCTCACCCTCATAGCGCCGGAGGAAAACCCGTTCAAGGCGGCGGCGGCACGGCGAATCGCAGAGGACTGGCGGCAGCTCGGTATAGACGTCACGCTCGAGCTGATGGGCTTTGACGACTACTCCGCGGCGCTCGCACGCGGCAGCTTCGACGCCGCGCTCTGCGAGACGCAGCTGACGGCGGACTTCTCGCTTGACTCGATACTCGGCGCGGGCGGCGCGCTGAACTTCTGCGGCGAGCCGGACGAGGAGCTTTCCGAGCTGCTCGCGGCGTTCCGCGCGGCGGACGCGGACGGGATAGCCGGCGCGGCGAAAAACCTCTACGGCTACATTTCACAGAACGCGCCGATAGCGCCGCTCGCGTTCGAGCGGCACCTGCTGATAGCGCGGCGCGGCGCGGTGAACGCCGCCGACCCCGCGCCGCACAACCTCTATCGGGGGGTAGAAAACTGGTAAAACTTTCGCGGGAAATCGCGCGGGCTTCGCCCGCGACCTATTTCCCGCGAAGCCTCCGGACAAGGCGTAGCCTTGCCGGCGGCAGGCGCTCCGCTACGCGCCGAGTTTTCCGCCTGCGGCGAAAAATCGACGCACGCTCCGCGAGAGGAGTTTTTTCCGACGTACACGCCGCCGGAAAAAACGATTTGACTCTATTTCGCGCCTAGCGGCGCGAAACTCTGCGAGGCTGTCGGCGCGAAATGTGCTCGCTTACGCTACGCACCCTTTCGCGCCGAGAACGCCGGACAGAGCGGAGCTCTGCCGACAGCAAACGCTCCGCTACGCGCCGAATTTTCCGCCTTGGGCGAAAAATCGACGCAATTCCCACGCGGTCAGTGACCGCGTGGGAGCCCTTCCGATGGAAATGCTCGCCCCGAATGAATCGGGGCTCCGCAAAGTTGCTTGCCTATGGCAAGCAACTTCAACCGCGCGAACAGGCGCGGAAGCGGCTTTGCCGCTTCGAAGCGCGAACGGCGAGAGGTGTAAATTTCGCCGCCCTCCGGCGCGTATAAAGTTGGGCTTTCGGCGTGAAGCGCTGAAACTGATGCGCCCGGTAGAAAGTGCCGATGCGTAAAAAGTTGAGGGGCGCATTGACGACAGAAATTTGCCGATTGGAATTTATTTCGCCGCTAAAGCGGCGAAACTCTGCGAGGCGGTCGTAGGAAATTGAAGGAGCGGGCAAAAGCCCGCTCCTTCGATTTATTGTCGGTCACTCGTCAAACCGGAAATTCAGCGTTACGGAGCACTTCTCGCCGGTGCCGTCCTCGTTTTCGGTGAAAACGAGCGTCAGGCGGTACTCGGCCCCGTATTCCCAGTTCAGGAGATTCATTGTCAGCGGGCGCACATAGTAATCGAGGTGATCGCGTTCTTTATCCGAGGGGTCTAAGTAGTTATTTTCCTGCGGTGCGTACCCTACGATGAATGTGTCGTCCGGAACGTATTCACCGGACTCGGTGCGCCGCATTATCCCGCTCCCGTCTTCTTGAAGGTAGCCGAAGCCTATACGCCAGTTTGTTATCAACAGGGTCATCTGCGCAATGTTCTGCTTACCCGGATAAGGCGGAGTGTCGTTGGTCAAATCTCTCATCCAAAAGTTCCCGACTTTCGGCTCTGTTGAAGACAGACTGCGCCCCGGGACATCGTATTCAAACGAGGCTTCGTAGAGTCCGTCACCGCTTGATCCGCCATTCCGCGGCGCCTTGGAAGATGCGGGAATATAATCCCTGAAATAGAATGTTATCCTGTACCGGCCCGGTTCATCGGTGTTCAGGGGAAAAGAGGAATACAACTCCTCGGTTGAGGAAAATGCATTTTTAACCGGCGGCCAGATACCGATTGTATCCGACTGCCACCATCCGTTTTCGCATGCAGTCCATCCGCCGTTCTCATATCTCTCGGTGAAGAAGTCACCCTTGAGCTCCTTATCCCGATGCTCTTCGCCATTTACAAATCTCGATGAACCGAACGTGTAATATCCGCCGTCTGCCGACCTGAGAGCCAAGGCCAGTCGAGGGTCATTAAGGAACGAGGTAGTTCTTTTATACACCGCTTCGATGCGCTCCGCATCCTTGCCGGAGAGCTTGAACGGCTGCGGCTCCGTGAAGGTGTATACCTTATCGCTCTTGTCTTCGATGATGAACTGAACCTCTCCGGGCACCGGCCGCAGGAAGCAGAACGCGACTGCGCCGACAATGGCTATGGCAAGAATAACAGCGACCGAACGTTTCATATTGTTATGACCTCCTTCCAGGTTTGCATACAGAGCGGTTCCGCGTCATAACGATTCATCGTGATGCCGTTTTGCGTCCGTGTGGAGCGACTGTACCCTTTTACTCCGAGACGTGCCCCGAGCTTATGCCCTGCGACTCCTCGCCGAGCGGGAGCCAGTCGAGCGCGTCCTTGATGTGCGTGTCCCAGAACAGCCAGTCGTGGACGCCGGGGGCGGGGAGCCACGTCACGTCGTAGCCGAGCTCCTTCAGCTCGCCCACGAACGCCTCGTTGACACCGAAAAGCCCGTCCTCGGTGCCGCAGCTCATGAAGAATTTCGGCTTCTCCGCGCCGGACGCGGCGACGCGGCGCGCCATCTCGTGGTAGTCCTTGTTGCTGCCTTTGACGGCCTCGAGCTTGCCGAACGCCGCCTCGTAGTAGGCGCGGTCGGTGAATATCATGTCGGTGTTCTCGGTGTACTGCGTGAGCCCGTCGGTGATGAGAGCACTGGAGAGGGCGCAGACCGCGCCGAAGGTCTCGGGCGCGTTGAGGGCGTTGATTATCGAGCCGTAGCCGCCCATCGAGAGGCCGCCGATGAAGGTGTCCTCGCGCTTGCTCGAGAGCGGGAAGCTCTTGCGGGTGAACTCGACGAGCTCCTGCGAGATGAACTTGCCGTACTTCGCGTCGGCGGGGACGCCGTCGACATAGAAATGGTTGTCGCCGCTCGGCATGACGACCGCGAGGTCCTTCGCCGCCGCCCACTGCTCGATGCGGGTGCCGGTCACCCAGTCTATGTAGCTGCCGAAGATGCCGTGCAGCAGATAGAGGGTCTTGAAAGGCTTCTGCTCAGCCTTGGGCGCGCCGAAGGTCATCTTGTCGGTCGGGAGCACCACCTGTATCGGGACGGTGCGCATGAGAGAGGTGGACATGAAACTACATTGAATGAGCGCCATAGTGTATGCCTCCTAGTAAAAATTCCCGCTGCGGCGGGTGAAATAAAGAAAGAATGGCATAACAGCCGTATACACGGTCATTATACCATTCTGCCATAAAAAACGCAATATCGGTGCGAGATTTTGTATAAAATCCCGCATTGTCAGCGGCTCATCTCCGCGCCGCCCCACTCGACCGCGACGAAGCCTTCGCGCGCGGGCGCGTCGAGCGTCTGCGGCGCTATCTCGACCTCGTCCTGCGCGGGGTACCACGCCATGAATACGCGTATCAGCGTGTCCGGGGCGGGGGAGATGTCGAGCGCGGCGGCGTCGGTGTACGCATCGGACTGGAAGGATATGACGTTGTAGGCGTTTCCCTCCATGCGCGGCAGCCAGTAGACGATGAATTCGTTTGCCTCGCGGCGATCGAGGCCGAGCGACGCGAGCGCATCCTCGAGGAACGCCGCCGTGTCCTCGCCCGGGACGCAGAAGCCCTCCGAGAAGTCAAATTCGGCGTTCGTGTCCGCCTCCCAGTAGAGATAACTGTACTCCGTGCCGGAGGCGTCGGTGAGGGTGCCGTCCGGCTCCGCCGTGACGCGCCACCCGTCGCCGTACTCGGGGTAGGAGCAGGTGAGAGCGCCGTCGAGCGTGAGCGCGACCGAGACGTCGGTCGTCTCCTCCGGGTAGAGGTAGAGGACGGGCTTTTCGGTGCGTGCGCCGCCGCCGAATATGTCGTCCAGCCGGCTGCGGAGCTCACCGCAGGACGCAAGCGAGCACGCGGCGAGCGCCGCGCAGAGCAGAACGGAGATAAGGCGTTTCATGGGGGACCTCCTTATTTGTTCGATATATGAATTAGACGGGCGCTCGCGGGAAAAGTTCCGCATCGTACCGCGCGGCTCTCTTGCGTGGAAAATTCCGCGCCGCGCGCTGTATGCGCTTGACAAATCGCCGCCTATTGGTTAAAATAAGGAGTGCCCGAAGTCAGACCGCACCGGCGCGGGACTCGGGTGCGACGCGCCCTCGTAGCTCAGCAGGATAGAGCATTCGCCTCCTAAGCGAAGGGTCGGACGTTCGAATCGTCTCGAGGGTGCCAAAACCAAACTGAAGCAGAGCCGCCTGTTACAAGACAGGCGGCTCTGCTTTACCCACAAACCGTTCGGAAGCGCATCAGAACAGCGCCGACTTTATCACGGCGAAGCTCTCCTCGCAGGGAAGCGAGCCGTCGACATGCACCACGGGACAGGGGAGCGATTTTTCCCACTCGTCATGCAGCGCGCGGCTGCGTTGCTCCGTGCCCGCAGTGTCATAGCGTTCCGCCCACGCCATGAACCGGACGTGCCCGTCGTACATGTCGCCGCCCGGTTCTATACGCGCGCCGAACCTGTCGCTTTCCCGAATGCGCAGGCGCTCCATTCGAACCTCGCACGGCGTCACGACGCGCACGGCGAGCGTGATGAGAGGTATCAGCGGGTCGCCCCACGGCATCATCGCGCCCGCGAGGACGGAGCCCGCGCTGTGCTCAAAGTTCGAGCGTATCATACGAAGTCGCTTCTCTGGTTCACGGCTCGTCGTATACGGAGGGTCGCCCGGCAGCCAGAAGTAGTCGTCGGTATCCATGAAGCGGAGGCCGAGAGTCTCGGCGCAGAAGCGCCCGAGCGTGCTCGTACCCGAACCGCTTGCACCGAACAGGTGTATAAGTGTTTTGGACATAGTGCGCTCCTTTCGCAGGGTTCCGGCAGGGAGATGATCATATCACGGCAAACATGGCCTGTCAAGCTGTAGATACTGCTATTCGGGGAGATTTTTGCCGTATCGGGTCATACCGGGAGATAGCGCCGGGCAGTGCGCGCGTTTTGTAAAAGATTTGACTAATCGTATGCTTTGCGATATACTATATTATACAACAAACGGCGATTTTGCGGACGAAAAGGAGCGCGAAAGCATGGCGGACGTATTCAACGAACAGATAGTCAAGAAAAAACGCGACTTTACCGACGTTATCAAGATCATTCTGATAATTCTCGCGGCGTTTGTCGTCGACTCGGTGTTCCTCATCATGAACATGCTGAGGATGGTGTTCCCGGCGGTGTTCGCGATAAGCATCTATCTCGCGTACAACTTCATCAGGAATATGTCCATAGAATATGAGTACTCTGTCATGAACGGCGAGCTCGACGTGGACAGCATCGCGGGACGGCGCAAGCGCAAGAAGCTGCTCTCGGTGTCGGTCCGCCGGTTCTCGATACTCGCCCCGGTGAAGAGCGAGTACCGCGCGGAGTACGAGAGTCAGTCGATACGCAGCTTCATCCACGCGAATATTTCCGACCGCATGGATGGGCTGTGGTTTGCGCGCTATGAGGACGACGCCGGGGTGGACACCGTACTCTTCTTCAACCCCAATGAAAAGGTCCTCGGCGCGATAGCGAGAGTGATACCGAGCAAGGCAAAGGAGGTACCTCCCGAGCTGCTCCGCCGGGGGGATGAGGCTTGATAACGGGAGTCGGAATAGACATGCTCGACATAGCGCGGATGGAGCGGCCGATGAAAAACGGGCGCTTCATGGAGCGCGTCTACACCGCCGCCGAGCGGGAATATATCGCGCGGAACGGCGCGCGGAGCGCCGCCGGTATCTTCTGCGCCAAGGAGGCCTTCGTGAAGGCCGTGGGCGAGGGACTGCGCATTCCGCTCGGAGAGGTGGAGGTGCTCCACGGCGAACGCGGCGAGCCGCTCGTCGTGCTGCACGGCGGGACGGCGGAGCGTTACGCCGGCGCGAGCGTACACGTTTCGATAACTCACACAGCGTCCACTGCGGCGGCTGTCGTCACGGTCGAAAGGGGATAGCGTATGTGGCTTTATTCTAAGGAGAAAATGGCGGAGCTCGAGGCGGCGGAGATCCACCGGGGCACGCCCGAGCGCGCCCTGATGGAGCGCGCGGCGGAAGCGCTCGCCGGTGAAGCTGCGGCGCTCATGGGCGGCGCGGATGGAAAAAGTGCCGCCGTGTTCTGCGGCAGGGGAAAAAACGGCGGGGACGGCTACGGAGCCGCCCGTCTGCTTCGCGCCGCCGGCGCGGAGGTGAAGGTCTACGCCGTCGCGGGCGGAGAACTCGCCGGGCTCACCGCCGAAATGAGAGACGGATTTCTTGCGGACGGCGGCGCGGAGGAAGCGTTTGAGCGCTCCTCGCGCGGGTCGATGGAGTATTGCGCCGCCGCCGACGTCATAGTGGACGCGGTGTACGGTATAGGATTTCACGGAAGCCTCAGGGGCGCGGCGCTCGAGGCGGCGCGGGTGATGAACATCTCCCGCGCGCCGGTGGTATCCGCCGACCTCCCCTCCGGCGTGGAGGCGAACGGCGCGGCGAGCGAGCACGCGGTCCGCGCAGACGTGACCGTGGCGTTCGGCCGCGCGAAGCCCGCGCATTTCATAGAGCCCGGGCGCAGCCTCTCGGGGCGCGTCGTGACTGCGGAGATATGTATCTCCGCAGAGGCGGCGAAAGCCGCGAAGGGCGACGTCTGCCTCGTGGACGAGGACTTCATCTGCGAAAAGATAGCGCCGCGCCGCCGCGATTCGCACAAGGGCGACTACGGCAGCGTGCTCATCGTCGGCGGCAGCATGGGGCTCACCGGCGCGCCGCAGCTCGCGGCGGAGGGAGCTCTTCGCGCCGGTGCGGGGCTTGTGTATATGGCGGCGCCGGAGTGCGTATATCCGATAATGGCTTCCGGCCTGCGGGAGGCGATATGCTTCCCGGTCCCGTCGGCGGGCGGCGGATACGCCGCGAAGGCCGTCGGAGAGGTGCTCGAGCGGGCGAAGAAGGCGGACGTCGTCGTTCTCGGCCCCGGCCTCGGCCGCTCGAAGGAGAGCGACAGATTTGCCGCCGAGCTCATACTGAAGCTTAAGTGCACTCTCGTGCTCGACGCGGACGGAATAAACCTCGCCGCCTCGAATATAAATATACTGCGCGGGCGCAAAGCGCCTACGATAGTGACGCCGCACGACGTTGAGTTCGCCCGCATGGGCGGCACGCTCGAGGCGGGACGTCTCGCCGGAGCGAGAAAGCTTGCGGAGGAGACGCACGCCGTGACGGTCCTGAAGGGCGGAACGACCGTAATTGCCGCGCCGGACGGGGAGACGTTCGTCGCTGCCGCCGGGAACCCCGGCATGGCGAAGGGCGGCTCGGGCGACGTGCTCGCGGGCGTCATAGCCGGGCTTGCGGCCGGCGGGCTTTCCCCGGCGGACGCGGCTGCGGCGGGCGCGTACATCCACGGGCGCGCCGGAAGCCTTGCGGCGGGGGAGCTGGGCGAATTCGGAATGCTTCCGAGCGACCTGCTGCGAAAGCTCCCGCTCACGCTGAAGGGCATAGTACCGCGCAAATAGCGGAGGCGCGGCCTCCGTCGGGGGGACCTGCCTTGCGTAAAATATCCGTTTTTCTTGTAGCGTTGACGATTATTCTGCTTTCGTCCTGCGCTCCGAGCGCAGAGGAGAGCGAAAAAATAGTGGACCGTCTCGCGGCGCTGGAAAGCTTCAAGACCGAGATGACGGTCACTGCGGAATACCCGTCGCGCGTCGTCTCCTTCCGGCTCGAGGCGTCGGTGGAGGGGGATGGGTGCGTCGTGCGGGTCCTCGAGCCCGCCGAGCTCGAGGGCATCAACGTCACGATAGGCGCCGGCGAGTGCGTCGTGGAGTACGACGGCGCGAGCTTCGAGGCGGGCGACCCGTCCGCGCTCGACATCGCTCCGGTGACGGCGGCGGCGGAGATCGCACGTCTCTTCCGGAACGCCTCTCCGCGCGAGATAGGCGCGGAGAAGCGCGCGGGCACGGACTGTGTGCTCCTCGTCTACTCGTCCGGCACGGACGAGACCCGCGTTTGGGTCACGCTCGATACTCTCACGCCGACGGCGGCGGAGTTCCTGCGGGACGGCGAGAGGCGCCTCACATGCGAGTTCGACACGTTCAATACAGGGGGAAGTGAAAACCTTGCGGACATATCTGGAGATATCTCTTGACAATATAGAGCACAATTTCAGGCTGATACGCGAGCGCGCCGGAAGCACGGCGGTGATGGCCGTCGTCAAGGCGGACGCCTACGGCCACGGAGCGGCGGAGGTCGCGCGGCTGCTCGAGGACTGCGGAGCGGACCGCTTCGCCGTCGCGACGGCGGACGAGGCCGCGGAGCTCCGGGCGGCGGGGGTGACCCGCCCGGTGATGATACTCGGGGTGAGCGAGCCGTCCCGCGCGCCGGAGCTCGCGGAGCTTCGCGTGATACAGACGGTCGGGTCGCTCGAGTATGCGGAGATGCTCAGCTCGGCACTCGCCGGCGGCGACCGAAAGCTGCTTATCCACTTCGCCGCGGACACCGGCATGAGCCGCCTCGGCTTCGAGACCGGGGATGCGGACGCCGAACGCTCGGCCGATGAGATAGCGCGTGCCGCACGGCTGCCGCACCTAGAGGCGGAAGGGATCTTCACGCACTTCGCCACAAGCGAGATACCCGGCGAACCGTTCCAGCGGGAGCAGCTCGAGCGTTTCACGCGCCTGCTCGGACTGCTTGACGCGCGCGGGGTGGAGCTTCCCACTGTCCACATGTCGAACAGCGGCGCGATATTCAACATCCCGGGCGCGAGGTTCAACATGGTCCGTCCGGGGATAGTCCTGTACGGCGTGTCGCCGGACTGCGACATGCTCCCCTGCGAGGGACTTCTTCCCGCGATGAGCCTGAGGACGCGGATAGTTCAGATACACGAGTACACGGAGCCGGTGTCGGTGAGCTACGGGCGGCACTTCCGCTCGGACGGGTCGATACGCACCGGCACGGTGGCGATAGGCTATGCGGACGGACTGCATCGCGCGCTCTCCGGTAAGATAGACATGCTCGTGCATGGAAAGCGCGCGCGGCAGATAGGCAGTATCTGCATGGACATGTCTATGATAGATCTCACGGATATTCCGGAGGCGAAGGTGGGCGACACTGTGACCGTATTCGGAAGCGACGGAGAAGCGTCGATACCGGTGGAGGAGGTCGCGGCCGCCGCGGGGACGATACCCTATGAGATAATGTGCGCGCCCTCTCCGCGCGTGGCGAAGGTGTGGCACTGTCATGGGAAAATATGGGAGAGCAAATAGCGCTTGCCAAAGCCGCGCGAGTTTGATATAATAAGACATACGTTGACAGACGTTGTATTTCCGCACTGACCCTTCGGGCGGCTGCCGCATACTATGGAGCGGAGGCCGTGCGCCGAGGTAAATATTGGACCCCGCGCCGGTGTTTAGGGCGCGCGTTCCCGGGGCAGAATTATGTTGCGGCCGCTACATAATCACCCCTCGGCGCGGCGGCCGTAATCCGACTCCGGAGCGTGAATACGGTGGAAATCAATGTCAAAAGGGGAGAGATATACTACGCGGACCTGAGTCCGGTGGTAGGCAGTGAGCAGGGCGGTATGCGCCCGGTGCTCATAGTCCAGAACGACGTAGGGAACAAGTTCAGCCCGACCGTGATAGCGGCGGCGATAACCTCGCAGATAAACAAGGCGAGACTGCCGACGCATATAGAGCTCAGCGCCGGCTCCTTCGGCCTGTCGAAGGACTCGGTCGTCCTGCTCGAGCAGATACGCACCCTCGACAAGAGGCGCCTGCGCGAGCGGATGGGCCGCATCGACGGCGTGCTCATGCACCGCATCGACGACGCGATAGCCGTGAGCTTCGGCATAGGCGGGCGGGAGAAGGTCTAAGAAAAGGAGTGCATTGAAATGGTCTCAAAAAAGTGGATAACCTGCGCCTGCACGGTGCTGCTCGTGGTGCTTCTGCTCGCCGGCGGCGCGGCCATAGCGGCGGAGCTCGGCGGCGCGGACGACCCTCTCGTTTCGCTGAGCTACATAGAACAGCTCATCCCGCAGCTCAATGACAACATCGAGAAGATAATCGGCCAGAAGGTAGACGAGTTCGACAAGTCTATTGACGAGAAGATAGCGCAGGTCGATCAGTCGATAAACGACAAGATAAGCCGCTTTGAGGAGCAATATGCCGCGGGCTTTGCCGACGAGGACTTCATCAACCGCGTCGCGGATGCGATAGCGTCGCGCGGGGTCACCGGCGGCACGACCGTGCCGAGCGGCGGCGAGACGCCGTCCGCACCGTCCACCGGTACGACCGGCTCCTTCACCGTCGTTGACGTAAGCGCCGGCCAGAAGCTCATAGGCGAGGTCGGGACCGAGATATTGTGGCGCATAGGCACCGCGAGCTGCGTCGCGCCCGGGTCGCCCGGACTTATCGACATATCCTCCGGCGCGGACCTCGCTGCCGGCGGACAGCTCCAGCAGAACCACGTCTACGTCGTGACCGTCGCGGAGCGCGGCTTCCAGGCTACGTCCAACTGCAAGGTGCTTGTCAAGGGATCGTACACGATACAATAGTCGCGGAAAATCGCGGGGGCGGATTTTCAACTTCGTACAATGTCGGGACGTCGGCGCGAAGCGCCGAGGTCTGATGCGCCCAGTAGGCGGTCGGATGCGGTATAGGTTCGCGGGCGCATTCTTACCAATTTTCCGCGAGACCGTCGGACAAGGCAAAGCCTTGCCGACGGTAGGCGCTGCGCTTCGCTCCTCGCGCCTACGGCGCTTCGAAGCGCGCTCCGCGAGAAGTATTTTCGCCCTCCGTTATTACAATGTCGGGACGTCGGCGCTTTGCGCCGAGGTCTGATGCGCCCGGTAAAGGGTTGTATGCGGTATTGGTTCGCGGGCGCATTGTACACGCCGCCGGAAAAAACGGATTTGACTCTATTTCGCCGCCTTCGGCGGCGAACTCTGCGAGGCTTGAATGCGCACCGTCCGCCCTACAAAACGCTCAAAGTCGGGCTATATTCGCGAAGTGAATATTGCAGGCGAAAGCAGTAGAGTGTCGGATGAAGAATTGGTTCGCGCTTTCGCTGTTCGCAGCGGTTAAATTCGGCGTGAAACGCCGAATTTGCGCAGGACAGTTATATCAATGTTCGGCATTGTCCGCGAAGCGGACAATGCTCACGAGGGCTGAATATGTTCCGATGAGGAATGTGTGAGCGCCCTCGTGTTTGCCCCGAGCATTTCAATGGAAGGGGTCCCCAAACGGCGTGAAACGCCGTTTGTTTGGGGTTCTGATGCGCCCGGTAGAAAGTTGCGGTGCGTAACAAGTTGAGGGGGGCGCATTCTCTGCGAGGCTATGATAAACGCGCGCCGGAAGAAATTCCGGCGCGCGTTTGTCATAAGCGTCTATTTTGACGGCGAGACATTCCCGCGCACTTTCTGCACCAGCGCCGCTGCGGCCTTCGCCGCAAAGAAACCGCAGACGATGCCCGCAAAGTTCAGGATGAGATCGTCGACGTCAAAGCTGCGCCCGACGGCGAGCTGCACCGTCTCGACCGCGAGCGGCACGAGCGCCGCCACGGCAAAGATGCTTCTGCCCGTCACTCTGTCCGTCGCGAACGGCAGGAACGCGCCGAGAGGCAGGAACATAAGGAAGTTGCCGACAAGCATCTCCGTCACCCAGCTGCCGAGCCCCGAAAGCTCTCCCGTGAGGAGGCGCACAAACGTCGGGACAAGGTTTATCCCGCCGGAGAAGGGCGGCGGCGAGCCGTAGTCAAAGCTGCCGGTGCGCAGGAAGTACAGTATGTCGCTCCAGAGGTTCTGCGGCGCGAGGACGAGCGCCGCGAGCCCCGCGAGGTAGCACACAAAGAGCAGGCGCACTGCCTCGCGTCCCCACGCGGGCGGACGCTTCCGATGAAGAGCGGCCGCGCGGCAGACCGCGTATATAAGCCCCGCAAGAAGCGCTATAGGCACGACCTGCAAAAATCTGCCGAACGTGCCGGAGGTCATAAGCTCGTACATATCCATCCCCTCTCCGAGTGCCGTGTGTGAAACAATCATACACGGCGAGGAGAGGGGATGTCAATTAAGAGGATATTAAATCTGCCGGAACCGAGTCACAGCCCGATGAAGAGCGCGACGGCGGCGAGAATGACGAGGTCACTCGGCTTGCCGTCCTCGAGAAAGAGCAGCGCGACGATGAGCAGCAGGATGATGTCGCCGAGGTCGAGCCCGCCGATAACTCCGTCCCCGCCGAACAGCTTGCCTAGCATACCGCGAAGAGAGGCAAGTATGCCGCCGTCCCGCGCAGGAGACGAGGCGGCGACGGCGTCCGCGTCTCCCGTTTCGGCGCCCGCGAGAGACGCGCCCGTACCGTCATTACCGTCGCCGGACGGCGCGCCGCCGACGTCCCTTCCGGGGGGAAAGGTCCCGGCGGACACATACGTCTCGCGAGAGGAGCCGCCGCTGTCCGCAAAGCCGCCGCGCGCCTCCGCAAAATCCGCGGAAGCGGCATCGTCGCGAACGAACGCCGTGCCGGAATAGCCGTCCGGGACGGAAACGAAGTCTCCGACGGGAACGTCTTGCGGGCTGCCGATCTCCGCGTCGAGCGGCCGGAACACGGTGCGCCCCGTGGGGTCATATCTTGAGTACATCGCCTTTGTCACCTCCGGCAAGAGAATTTATCGCCGCGCGTATCGCGGTGCTCACTTTAAGTATTCGGACGGCGCGGTCGACCCGCTCCGCCTTCTCGCGGCGGAGGAGCGGCTTAAGGGCGAGGAGCAGCCGCGTGCGGTCGTCGTCCTTTCCGACCGCGCCGAGGACCTGCGCCGCTGCCGAGAGCAGCTTCGGATCGAGCGCAGGCGGCGAGGACGGCGCTTCACGGCGTCCCTCGTGCGGCGGACCGAGAAGCGCCGACAGCGCGGAGACGTCCGCACTCTCCACGGACTTTTCCCGGGACGGCGAGGCTACGCCGAGAAGCCCGAGGAGTGCAGAGAGCGCATCGGGATCCGCGCCCCGCTCGGGGGAGGCAGCGCCGCCCCCGAGGAGCCCGGAGAGCAGCGCCGCCGCAGGGACGTCTCCGCCGTCGGATGCCGCAGCGGATGCAGGAGCGCCGTCCTGTCCGGGTTTTCCCTGCGCGGGAGCGTCGGTGTCGCCGGAGTCCGGCGCGGGCACGGCGTCCGGCGACGGAGCGCGGGAAAGGAGTTCCCCGGCTATCTTTGCTGCCGCCTCAAGCAGCTCCGGCGAAGAGAGTATCCCGTCGAGAATGTGGGGATCCATCCTGTGTGCCTCCCTTCAGCCGAGCAGGCCGATAAGCGTCATGGCGAGCTTCGCCCCGTCGGGGGTGCTCATGAGCGCGCCGACAAGCTTTGTGGCGCTGTCGCGGTCGCCTCCGGCGGCGGCGCGCGCCGCCTCCTTGAGCGCGTCCCCGCCCGCGCCGCCGAGCTGGCGCAGGAGCGCCTGACCCTCCGCGCTCGCCGCGAGATCCTTCAGCTTATCCATGTTTCCGACCGCCCGTGCGCCCTGCGGCGTGGACAGAAGCGCGCGTAAGAGATTTTCGGATTTATCCATGCTGCACCTCCGCTTGTTTTTGTTCCGATAGAGTATATGCCGTGCGCCACCGCACGGTGCATGGCGCGCGAAAAGCGCATCAGAGTCCTGCGGGTTGTTTTTTTACCGGCGGTGTGCTATAATACCAATATTGCACAGGCGACGGTACTTCACCGCAGACTACAGGAGGGGAGAAGAGATGGGCTACACCGCGCTTTCCGCGGTATACGACAGGTTCACGCGCGACGTGGACTATCCCGCGCTCGCACGCTACGTCGCGGAGCTGCTTCGGCGGAACGGCGTCACGGACGGGATACTTCTCGACCTCGCCTGCGGGACGGGGACGCTCACGTTCGAGCTTGCGAAGATGGGCTTTGACGTGATAGGCGCGGACAGCTCGGAGGACATGCTCTCCGAGGCTTGGAACAAGCTGTGGAGCATGACAAGTCCGCCCGACCCGCCTCCGCAGTTCATATGTCAGGATATGCGCCGGCTCGACCTCTTCGGGACGATAAAAGCCTGCGTATCCACGCAGGACTCGCTCAACCATGTGACCGACCCGGACGAGCTTTTCGAGGTGTTCCGCCGCGTCAGCCTCTTTACCGAGCCGGGCGGGGCGTTCGTGTTCGACATGAACACGCCCGCGCGCTTTGCCGCCATGGACGGCGAGACCTATGCGGATGAGGACGAAAACGCGCTCTGCATCTGGAGAGTGGCGGGAGACGGCGGCGGCCTCTACGAGTACACGGTGGACGTCTTCAGGCGGGAAAAGCAGCTCTGGCGGCGCAGAAGCGAGGTGTTCTTTGAGCGCGCCTATGAGCCGCGCACGGTGCTCGATATGCTGAAGGACGCCGGCTTTTCGTCGGCGGAGACGTTCGGGGAGCGGAGCTTCGATGCGCCCGCGCCGGACGGGAAAAGAATATTTTTTGCTGCGAGGAAATAAGATGGGCAAGACAGTAAGGATGATTTCGTCGGACGGATATATCTCCGCCTGCGCCGTGGACGCGACCGACATCGTGGCGCGCGCCCACGAGATACACGGCACTAGCGCGACGGCTTCCGCCGCGCTCGGAAGGGTGCTCGCCGTCACGTCGCTCATAGGCGGCGGGATAAAGGTGGACGGCGGCTCGGTGACGGTCCGCTTCAACGGTAACGGCGCGGGGGGAAGGATAATCGCCGTCGCCGAGTGCGATGGTTCGGTGCGCGGCTGCGTGGACGCCCCCCATGTCGATCTGCCGCGCCGTCCGGACGGCAAGCTCGATGTCGGAGGCTTCATAGGTCACGAGGGCTCGCTCACCGTCGTGAAGGATCTGCGTATGCGCGACCCCTACGTCGGCATGGTCGAGATAGTCGGCGGCGAGGTCGCGGAGGACATCGCGGCGTACTTCGTAGAGAGCGAGCAGATCCCCACCGCCTGCGCCGCGGGCGTGCTAGTCGCGGGGGACGGGTCGATAGTCTCCGCTGGTGCGTACCTCGTTCAGCTTCTCCCCGGCGCGCCGGAGGAGTTTGCCGAAAAGCTCGAGGGCGCGGTCATGCGCGCGGGTACGGTCACGCAGCTGCTCGGCGCGGGCAACGGCCCGGAGGAGATACTTGAAAAGCTGCTCGAGGGCTTCGAGCCGAGAAAGCTCGAGGAATACGACGCGGTCTACCGCTGCGGGTGCAGCCTCGAGCGTGTCGAGAGGGCTCTCATATCGAGCGGCAAGAAAGCGCTCGAGGAGATGATAGCCGAGGGGCACGGCGCGGAGGTGTCCTGCCAGTTCTGCGACAGGGTGTACCGTTTCACGACGGAAAACCTCGCGGAGCTGCTGAAAAAGGCGACAAACTGACGCGCCCGCTCCGGTATGGGAACTGCACTTAAAGAGTCCTCCGAGAGCCTTCGGCGGATGTCTTCGGGAGGTGAGCGGAGTGTCGGAAAAACCGAATAAGCTCGGACTGCGGCGTTTCCCGGACCTTCCGGTGAGCCGCGAGCATACGACCGGCATCGAGCGGCTCGACGCGTGGCTCATGGGTCACAGAAGGGCGAGAGAGGTGTTCGGCTTCGTATTCCGGATACTGAGGGACAACCTGATAGGCACCGCCGCGCAGACGGCGTTTTTCCTGCTGCTCGCCATTTTCCCGATACTCATGCTCGTTGCCGGATGGCTCTCGAGGATGCCGTTCGCGTTTGACACCGGGCTTATATCGGCGATATTCCCCGAGTCGGTAGCTTCGACTCTTCAGGAGGTCATGGAGCACGCGCCGGGCTCCACGGGATACACCGTCGTGCAGATAGCGCTGTCGGTCTGGTCGGCGTCGGCCGGTATCTGGGCGCTGATGCGCGGTATATGCATATCCCACACCGGCAGGACTCCGAACTACTTCAAGGGACGCGTCATCTCGGTGCTGCTGATGGTGGGCTTCGTCGCGATGATAGCGCTGAGCCTCGTCGTCTGGGTGTTCGGACGCGACATAGTGAGCTACGTCGCGGGAGGGGACTGGCAGAGCGGCGACGTCCTTGTTTCGGTGGCGCGCTACGCCTTCACGCTGCCGTTGCTGTTCCTGTTCGTGCTTGTGATGTACGCCGCGACGCCGGGCTTCCGCCTCGAGATGCGTCAGATGGCGATAGGCGCGGCGATCGCCGCCGTGAGCTGGACGCTCATAAGCAGGGGCTTCGAGGCATATATGAGCACGTTTTCGCGCTACTCCGCGCTTTACGGTGGCGTCGGCGCGTTCCTCGGCCTTGCGGTGTGGCTGCTCGTCGTCTGCTTTGTGATAATGTTCGGCGCGGAAGTGAACGCGTATATCGCGGAGACGGCCGCGCTCCGCGCGGCGCTCGCAACCGAGCTGCGACCGAAGGGATAAAATTTCGCGGGAAATCGCGTTCGCGGACTTCCGACTTTGTACAGTGTCGGGACGTCGGCGCGGAGTGCCGAGGTCTGATGCGCCCGGTAGAGAGTTGGATGCGGTATGGGTTCGAGGGCGCATTCTTACCAATTTCCCGCGAAGCCGTCGGATAGGGCATAGCCCTACCGACGGCAAGCACTCCGCTACGCAATTCCCGCGCGGTCGGCGACCGCGCGGGAGCCCTTCCGATCAAAATGCTCGGCGGAAATGAATTCCGCCTGCGCGAAGTTAGCGGCTTTGCCGCTAACTTCAACCGCGCGAACAAGCGCGGAACCGCCTTCGGCGCTTCGAAGCGCGCTCCGCGAGAAGTGTTTTTTTGCTTTAATTCGCAGAAAGTCGGGACGTCGGCGCGAAGCGCCGAGGTCTGATGCGCCCGGTAGACGGTCAGACGCGGTATGGGTTCGAGGGCGCATTGTACACGCCGTCGGAAAAAACAGATTGAACCTTATTTCGCGCCTAACGGCGCGAAACTCTGCGAGGCCATGGCGGGACGTCAGCGCGGAGTGCCGAGGTCTGATGCGAAATCCCAAACGCTCCAGAGGAGCGTTTGGGAGCCCTTCCGATCAAAATGCTCGGCGGAAATGAATTCCGCCTGCGCGAAGTTAGCGGCTTTGCCGCTAACTTCAACCGCGCGAACAAGCGCGGAACCGCCTTCGGCGGAAAATCGACGCATTCCCACGCGGTCGGCGACCGCGCGGGAGCCCTTCCGATCAAAATGCTCGGCGGAAATGAATTCCGCCTGCGCGATGTTGCCTGCGGCAACATCAACCGCTGCGAACAGCGAAAGCGCAAGCCTGTTCTTCATCCTACATTCTACTGCTTTCGCCTGCAATATTCGCTTCGCGAATATTGCCCGACATTGAGCGCATTGTAGGGCGTGCGCCGCATTTGGCGGCGAACTCTGCGAGGCTTTTTCTAAAAGCGAGGCGGACGGTACATCTGTACCGTCCGCCTTTTGCGTTCTATGTTATTGTCAGTCGAGGGCTTCGGAAACCTCTGCCTCTGTATCCGTTGCGTCTTGGAGACTGTCGCCCTTTTTGCGCTTTTTCGGCTTGTCTATCTTCGGGTCCTCGAGCACGCGCTTCGGGGGGCGGTCGAGCTCATCCGGCTTTTTTAGTATACGCTGCATCAGCTTTGCGGCGGAGGCGAAGTAGTACCCGTCGCAGACGCGCTCGTCCATGACGAAGGTGTAGTCCACATACCGCACGGTGCGGACCGACCCGTCCCGATTCAGCTCGTAGCGCTGCCTCTTTGCCCCGAAGCTCATGAACAGCGGCACGTTGCCGAAGTCGTAGACGTGGTGAAATATCGGCGGGATGCCGAGCGAGCCCATAGAGGTGATAAAGAAGGAGGTGTGGAACGGGCTGAGGTCGGTGAGCGTCTTCGGCAGGAGCCCTAAGTAATCGAGTAGGCCGAGAAACCACACCGCAAACTTCAGAAGGAAGCGCGGCATGAAGTTCAGTATCTTCGCCGCGGAGTCGAAGCTTCCGCCGGGGGAGTTGCGGTACTCGTCGACCGCCTTCGTGACCGTGGCGTATACGTCGTCCGCGGTGAAGTCCGGCCGGAAGTGCAGCTTCAGGGCGGTGTCCGGCGAGTTGAGGGTCATTTCGCGCTTTATGACGAGCGAGACCTGTATGTCCTTTCTCGCGTACACCCTATGGCCGACGCAGAAGCGGTTGACCGCCGGCATCGCCGCCACCGCGCGGAGGTAGCAGGTGAGAAGGACGTGCATGAGCCCGAAGCCCTTCAGCCCCTCCTCGCGCTTGCGCTTGATGTATTTTTCTATTTCGGATATTTCGAGACTGTCGCGGAAGTAGTTCTGCGCGTCCGACCGCTTCTTCATGATGAACGGAGAGACGCGCTCCATCGGGGACGTGCCGCGCAGGAGCCAGCCGTCCTTCCTGTCGCCGGGACGCCAACGGCGCTTTTTCTTTGTGTCGGGCATCGGTTCCACTCCTTTTTTCTGTATAAAATTGTAAATTCTTATATGTTTGTATCTTTATATAATAATTTTATCAGATATAAACGGAAAATGCAATGCCCGAAACCTTAAATTTGCGTAAAAAGTCGAAAAACCCGTCCGCGCGTCGACCCGTCCAACGCGGACACCGCCCGAAAGATTCAGCTTTCGTCCTCGAAGCGGAACGCGAAGGTCAGCTCGTGGCGCTTTCCCGTGCCGTCGAGGTTCTCGACAAAGGTTAGCCGCACGCGGTACCTGTGCTGTGTATCCGGCAGACGCAGAGAGATCTGCTCGGTCTCGTATGTGCCGTTTGTGGCGTTCCAGCCTCGGGGATTATACCTGTACTCCGGCTTTTCCAGAAGCGGCGGATACTCGTCGTCCAGATGATATATGGCGTCCTTTCCGTCGGACGTGTCCGGCACCGGAACCCACTCGCCGTCCTCGAACATCTCTACGGTGTTGCAGGCGTTGTCGCAGTAGAGCGGCGTGCCGTCGTTGGAGCGGATGGCAAGGGTCATCATGCCGCCGTAATATCCGTGGGATGCGCCGTCATCGACCTCCTCGGACAGGTACATGAACCAGCCGATGAGGTCATACGGCTTATCCGTCGGCTCCGGGACGGTGAACTCGAAGACCGTGTGGTATAGCTCGTCCCCCGTGGTATATTCGTCCTCTTTTGTGCGGTAGTTGAGGGTGACGCGGTACCTTGCGGGCTCGTACAGGCGGAGGCTCGTGCCGATGCTGCGGGGCGTCTCCGTCGGTCCGTCGGTGGAGCGGAAGGGAGGAAGTCCGCCGAGCATCACAATGGCGTACTCCAGCCCCATATCGCCGGCAGGCGTCCACTCGCCGTTCTCCCATCGCTCGACCGTGCCGAAAGGAATGTTCTTTGTCTCTTCGTAGTATTTGCCGCCGTAGTTGACGCCGGTGAGCGCTATCGCACGGTCTGTCGTAAATATGAGAGTCGGGGTGCGCGGCTCCCAGTTCGTCTGACCTATCCCCAGCACCGTGAGCCCGCCGCCGTCCTCGCAGCTGTCCACCGGGATATAGCCGTCCTTCAGGACGTACTGCCAACTCTCCTTTGTGAGCGTGTACTCCTCTTCGACAAATCCGAAGTCGGCATTCGGACGCGAGCGGAGCACCGCGACCTCCGCGGCGGCGAGCGACGCGAATACGGCAAGCGTGAGCAGGACTGCGAGTATTTTCTTCTTCATCTGAAACGCTCCCTTCAACGCAGTTCCGTGTTTCATCCGTATATGTCCGCACCCGCGTATTTCGGGACAGCTTTTTCAAAAAATTTTTTGTTTTTTTCGGGAGCGTCCGCGCCGGAAGAAAAATATTGAAAAATTCCCTCCGCTGTGCTATATTTGTAGTATCCGTGAGCCGGACGGGAAAACTTACCGGAGGCGGAGTATTCGGATATTTATTTCCCGGGGATGACCGATATCCCACGGGACGATATATGCGGGAGGATGTATAAATGGACTACAAAGCGCTGAGCGAGCTGCTTTTCCCGGACGTGACGAACACGCCGGAGGCGCTCGAGGAACAGTACCCGCCGCGCGACCTGCCGGAGGGCGCGGTCGTGAGCCGCATGGGGCCGAGCCCCACGGGTTTTGTCCACCTCGGAAACCTCGTGCAGGGGATAACCTCCGAGCGAATGTGCCACCAGTCGGGCGGTACGCTCTTCCTGCGCGTCGAGGACACCGACAGCAAGCGCGAGGTGCCGGGAGCGATAGAGTCGCTTATCCGAGGCCTTGCGCACTACGGCATAAACTTCGACGAGGGCGCGACGATTGACGGCGAGAAGGGAGCTTACGGCCCCTACAAGCAGTCCCGCCGCGCGCACATATACCACGTCTACGCGAAGAAGCTCGTCTCGGAGGGCAAGGCGTACCCCTGCTTCTGCACCGAGGAGGAGCTCCAGGAGATACACGCCAGGCAGGAGGCGGCAAAGGAGAACTTCGGCTACTACGGCAAGTACGCCGTCTGGCGCGACCGTCCGATGGAGGACATAAAGGCCGCGCTCGCCGAGGGGAAGGAATGGGTGCTCCGCTTCCGCTCGGAGGGCTCGATAGAGCACAAGATAAAGTTCACCGACCTCATCAAGGGACAGCTCGAGCTCACCGAAAACGACATCGACCACGTCCTGCTGAAGTCGGACGGGATACCGACCTATCACTTCGCCCACGCCGTCGACGACCACCTCATGCGCACCACGCACGTCGTGCGCGGGGACGAGTGGCTGCCGAGCCTGCCGCTGCACATCCAGCT
>CANRIN010000018.1 GCA_947630675.1 uncultured Clostridia bacterium
GGCGCGGCCTCCGCGAACGCCATGGAGTCGGCGGCGGAGAACCCGTCCGGCGCGGTGAACGGCTTCGTCGGCATGGGAATGGTGCGGAACAGTGCTCCGATAGATGTCGCCGAGCTGATGCGGGACGTCCCCTCGGAGCCGGCTCCGCAGAAGCCGGAGGGTCCGCAGGGAAGCTGGACCTGCGTCTGCGGCATGGTCAACACCATGTCCTTCTGCCCCAACTGCGGCAGGAAGCGTCCCGAGCCGAAGAAGTGTCCATCCTGCGGCTTCGTCTTCCCACCGGAGCTCGCGGGGATGAAGTTCTGCCCGAACTGCGGGACAAAGGTAGACTAGCCCTTACGGGCTAGTCGGCGCGAAATGTGCTCGGGCAATGAATTGCCCTGCGCACCCTTTCGCGCCGAGACTTTCACTTGAAATTGCGCAGGCGCAATTTCAAGTGAAGCTGTCGGATAGGGCGAAGCCCTACCGACAGCATGCGCTCCGCTACGCGCCGAGTTTTCCGCCTTCGGCGGAAAATCGACGCAATTCCCAAACGGTCAGTAGACCGTTTGGGAGCCCTTCCGATTGAAATGCTCGGGGCAAACACGAGGGCGCCCACCAATTCTTCATCGGAACATATTCAGCCCTCGTGAGCTTTACCCGCTTCGCGGGCAAAGCCGGACTCTGTGCAGAATTGCCTGCGCGAAGTTAGCGGCTCTGCCGCTAACTTCAACCGCTGCGAACCGCGAGGGCGCGAGCCAATTCCTTATCCAACATTTAACAGCTCTCGCTCGCAATATTCGCTTTGCGAATATTGCCCGATATTGAACTAATTAGAATGCGGGAGCGCCTGCGGCGGCGAACTCTGCGAGGCAGCAAAAGGCCGCCACGGGAACCGTGGCGGCCTTGTTTATTCTCCTTTGCCTTCGCGGTATTCGCCGGGGGTGACGCCGCAGTGGCGTTTGAACACCTTCGCGAAGTAGCCTCTGTCCGAAAATCCGCAGAGGTTCGCGACGTCGTCAAACGGGAGCGTGGTCTCGCGCAGGAGCTCCTTTGCCTTGGACACGCGCACCTTGACGAGGTATTCGCCTATCGAGCAGCCGTGCGCCGCGCGGAAGGCGCTCGTGATGGTGGCGCGGCTGCAGTACAGGGTCTCGCACAGGCGCTCGAGGGTTATCTTTGAGGCGTAGTGCTCGTCAAGATACTGGCGCGCCTGCGTCGCGAGGTCGCGCGTGTCGGTGCGGAGCTGGTTTGTGAGGGTTATGTAGGAGGCGCATATACTCATTATCTTTATCGCGCTGCGTATCTGGTCGTCGCTGCGGACGGGGACGAGATTCAACACCTCATTCAGCACCTTCTCGTCCTTTATCAGCTCGAGCGCCGCCGCGCGGCAGCGTTCGCGGCTGAGGGGAGAAGGGTCTATCGTCTGCCCCATCATCATGTAGCCGGAAAGTATGCCGAAACTGTATATCGGCACGACCGCCTCGAGAAGCCCCATGTGGCAGCGGTAGACGCACGCCTGTCCGGTCTTTCGAACCTTCTCGAAGGAAGCTACGTCGCACGCTTTGCACCGGCGGTGCGCCTCCGGATTTTCGCGCATGAGCCGGCAGAAGGGCAGCGGCTCCTGCGGATACGCATAGATCTCCTTGAAATCTATGTCGTGTATCGTTATTCTGAAACCGGATATGTTGTGCAGCTCGCGCATCACGTCCAACAGCTCATGGTATTCGTTCATTGCTTAAATTTCCTCCGATGCCCCTCTGTGGGGCAGGCAAGCGGGCGGACGGTGAACCGGCGCGGGCGGAAGTCAATGCAGACTTACCAACCTGTATATCTATTATAGCACAATTTTTAAAATAATCAAATGTTTATTTTGCAATTTGATTAAATGAATTTATTCAATTCGTCAAGAGAGTAGGAGACGTCCGGCCAGCAAAGGAATGCTTCGCGGAAGCCGCACCCCCGCGCTATCGTGAGCTTGCGGAGCATGGAGCGCTCGTCGTCAAAGAGCGCGAAGCGGCTTTCGCCAGAGGATGTGCGGTAGGTGAAGTAGTTTGCTGAGAGCTCGTGGGAGAAGTATACCATCGACCCGTGTTCCGAACGGATCTCTTCGAGGCGCTGCGGTGTGACGAAGTCCTCCGCTCCGCGCGGGGAGGGCATGGCGAAGTCGACGCACACCGGCTCGAAGAGCAGCGCCGCGCGTCCCGGGCCGTATCGGAACACGGCGCGGCGGACGGACTCCTCGTAGGACCCGCCGAGGGCAGCGCCGGATATGAGCAGCGTCGCACCGGGCGCGGAGCCCGCGAACGCCTCCGGCAGACAGAAACGCATCCTAAGCGAGGAGAAGTACAGCGCCGCCTCGTAGGCAAAGCGCGAGGTGAATGCGTTCGGCGGCTGTTCAAAGTCGCACAGCACGCCGTCAAAGCCGCGCGCGTCGCACTCACGCCGTATGTCGCGAAGAAGGTCCGAGGGGTAGGGAGTGGAGTCGGAGACTCCGCGGTCGCTCACTCCGAGCAGTCCGCCCCTTACGCCTACGCCGAGGTCGCCCCGACACAGTCTGCCGTCCTCGCCGAAGCCGTAGGCGAGGTGACAGAGTGGAAAGCCGCGCCCTTCCGCCGCGCGGACGTCGGAGGGGAGAACGCATATCGTGATTTTGAAGCCGTCAGACGGCATAAAAAACACCTCCGCTGTAAAAACAGCCGCCTATGCAAAAAAAGATTTGTGTATTGCGGCGGCATTTGGTATAATATAGTCGCAAAGCGACTATCGCGGGAAATCGCGCTCGCTGCGCTCGCTTACCAATTTCCCGCGAGAAGTTCACTTGGAATTGCGTTTGCGCAATTCCAAGTGAAGCTGTCGGACAAGGCAAAGCCTTGCCGACAGCAAGCGCTCCGCTTCGCGCCTCGACGGCTTCGCCGTCTTCGACGCGCACTACGCGAGAAGTATTTTCGGCGACGTACACGCCGCCGCCGAAAATGATTTGACTTTATTTCGCCGCTAAAGCGGCGAAACTCTGCGAGGCGTCAGTAGGGACGTCGGCGCTCTGCGCCGTCCGCCTTACAATGCACTCGAGGTCGGGCAATATTCGCAAAGCGGGCAAAGCTCACAAGCGCTGAATGTGTGCCGATGAAAAAGGATGGGCGCTCTATAAAAACTATGCCCGTAATGACGGAGGTATGAGAGTGTTTTTGCGGCTGAGAGCGGACGCGGAGTTTTATGACGTTTGCGACATATCGCCTCGGTGGCTGCGCGCACACGGCGTCCGCGCGGTGGCGCTCGACATGGACAACACCATAGCGAAATACTCCGAGAATGAGCCGGACGGGCAGGTCAAGGCGTGGCTGCATTCGCTTGAGGATGCGGGCATCCGCGCGGCTATCGTCTCAAACACGCGGCGCGAGGCGCGCGTGAGCGGCGTTGCGGGCGCGCTCGGGATACCCTACCGCCTCGGCTGCCGCAAGCCGGGTAGAAAGGGCTTTCTGTGGGCGGCGGAGACTCTCGGCGTTCGCCCGGACGAGCTTATGTCGATAGGCGACCAGATATTCACAGACGTGTGGGGCGCGAAACGCGCCGGCTGTAAGGCGGCGATAGTCTATCCGCGCGGGATGGACGAGAACCCGCTTTTTCGGCTGCGGCGCCTCGCGGAGAGACCGTTTATCGCGCTCGCACGCGAGAGATACGGAAGGAAGGTAAAGAATGGCTAAGAAACTTGCGCTCTTCGGCGCGGCGGGAAATTCCGACAGCTTCTCTGCCGTAAGCAAGAGCTCGCTCGACGCGCCGAAGTGGCTGCATGAGACGATGGGTATAGACGCGTATGAGTACCAGTGCGGCAACGGCGTCCGCATAAGCGGAGAGACCGCCGTCAAGCTCGGCGCAAACGCCCGGGAGAATTCGATAGCGCTCTCGGTCCACTCGCCGTACTTCATAAGCCTCACGAACCTCGCGAACATGGAAAAGAATATAGGCTACGTTCTGCAGTCCTGCGCCGCTGCGAAAGCCATGGGCGCGGACCGCATAGTCATACACTCCGGCTCGACGACCGGCCGCGCGCGCGAGGAAGCGCTGGCGGACGCGAGGACGACGCTTCTCGAATGTCTGCGAGCGGCGGACGCGGAGGGCTACGGAGACATCACGCTCTGTCCAGAGACGATGGGCAAGATAAACCAGCTCGGCGATTTCGACGAGGTGACGGAGCTCTGCCTTGCGGACGACCGTCTCCTACCGTGCGTCGACTTCGGACACCTCTATGCCCGCACGCTGGGAGCCCTCGAGGGGAGAGAAGCCACGGCGGAGCTCCTTGACAAGCTCGAAAGTAAGCTCGGGCGCGAGCGCGCGGAGAGCTTCCACATACACTTCTCACACATCGAGTTCTCAAAGGGCGGGGAGAAGAAGCACCTCATCCTCTCGGACGGGTCGTTCGGGCCGGACTTCCGGCCGCTCGCACGGCTCCTTGCGGAGCGTGGGCTTGCGCCGCGCGTTATATGCGAGAGCGCGGGGACGCAGGCGGAGGACGCCGCCGAGATGAAGAGGATATATTTCGAGGAGCTTGAAAGGCTCGGATAGGCAGATACGCGCACGGCGCGCCTATAATATGCAAGTAATTCACAGGAGGTAGATATTATGTCCAATGTAGAAAAGATACGTTCGATCCTCTCCGAGGTCGGCACGGATGCGATGCTCATAACCTCGGGCGTGAACCGCAGAGCCGCCACCGGGTTCCCGTCGAGCGCGGGCGCGGCGGTCGTGACTGCGGACGGAGCGTGGTTCTTCACCGATTCCCGCTATATCGAGGCGGCTACGGCGAGGATAGACGGCTACACCGTCCTCCCCGTGGGGCGTGCCCGCCAATATCAGGCGCTCATAAGCGAGGTGCTCGGGAAGGCCGGCGCAAAGACCGTCGCCTTTGAGGATGCCCGCATGACGATAGGCGAGTACAACGTCTGGAAGAGCGGCCTCGGGGGTTACGAGCTCGTTCCGCTGGGCTCGAAGCTCGAGCTTGCGCGCGGCTCTAAGACCGACGAGGAGATAGAGCTGATGATAAAGTCTCAGCGCATAAGCGAAAAGGCGCTCGAGGAGGTCCTGCCGAAGATAAAGCCCGGCGTCACCGAGAAGGAAATAGCGGCGGAGCTCGTATACCGTCAGCTCCTGAACGGCGCGGAGAACGTCAGCTTTGACCCGATAGTCGTGAGCGGCAAGAACTCGTCCATGCCTCACGGCGTTCCGTCCGACAAGAAGATAGAGGACGGCGACTTTATCACCATGGACTTCGGCAGCAAGTATCACGGCTACTGCTCGGACATGACCCGCACCGTCGCCGTCGGCCATGTCACGCCCGAGATGGAGAAGGTCTACAACATCGTCCTCGAGGCACAGCTCGCCGGCATCGCCGCGAGCAGAGCGGGCGTTCCCGGTGAGGATATAGACGCCGCCGCGAGAAAGGTAATAGAGAACGCCGGCTACGGCGAGTATTTCGGCCACAGCTACGGCCACAGCCTCGGCCTCGAGATACACGAGGGTCCGAACGCCGCGCCGGGAGTGAAGACCCCCATGCCGCTCAACGCCGTCGTCTCCGCAGAGCCGGGCATCTACATACCCGGACAGTTCGGAGTGCGCATCGAGGACGTCGTCATCATGCGCGAGAACTGCGGCGAGGACATCATGAAAGCGCCCAAGGAGCTCATAATTCTTTGAGCTTCGGAAAAAAGGTATTGCAAAAACGCGTGATGTAGTGTAAAATAACTTAGTTAGACTGTGCATAACAGGTTTCATGGAGGTTTTGAAATATGATTTCTGCCGGTGATTTCCGTAACGGAGTAACATTTGAGCTGGACGGCCAGGTAATGCAGGTCATAGAGTTCCAGCATGTCAAGCCGGGCAAGGGCGCGGCGTTCGTCCGCACTAAGATGCGCAACGTCATCAACGGCGGCGTCGTCGACCGCAGCTTCAGCCCGACCGAGCGTTTCCCGACCGCGTTCATTGAGCGCAGGGATATGCAGTACCTTTACAACGAGGACGATCTCTACTACTTCATGGATAACGAGACCTACGACCAGATCCCGATAAGCAAGGACAAGCTCGACGACAACTTCAAGTTCGTCAAGGAGAATGAGAATGTCAAGGTCCTCAGCTACAAGGGCAACATCTTCGGCATCGAGCCGCCGACGTTCGTCGTGCTCGAGATAACCGACTGTGAGCCGGGCGTCAAGGGCGATACCGCCACTAACGTCATGAAGCAGGCGACCCTCGAGACCGGCGCGACCATCAAGGTCCCGCTCTTTGTCAACGTGGGCGAGTTCATACGCATAGATACCCGCACCGGCGAGTACCTCGAGCGTGCGAAGTAAGGCGGGCAGTATGGAGCTGAAAAAGCAGATATCCTACGTCAAGGGGCTTGTCGAGGGCATGACTCTCGACGCCGATACTCCGGAGCACAAGCTGATAGCCGCGCTTATCGACGTTGTCGGCGGGCTCGAGGAGCAGATGGAGACCCTTGAGGAGCGCGTGAAGGCGCTCCAGGACACCGTCGACCTGATGGACGAGTCGGTAGACGACATCTTTGAGATACTGGCGGACGACGACGAGGACGAAGAGGACGACGGATGCGGCTGCGGTCACTGCCATCACCATCACGACGGCGATGAGGACGAGGATGGCGAGGATGAGTGCGGCTGCGGCCATTGCCACCATCACCATCACGGCGATGAAGAGGATGACGACGAACTGCCCGAGCTCGGGCTTGAGCTTGCCTGCCCGGTCTGCGGCGAGAAGATAGAGCTTACAGAGGAGATGTGGCGCGACCGCGTCTTTGAGTGCCCGCACTGCGGCGACCGGCTTGAGCTCGACTTCGGCGAGGACGACCATCACCATCATCATCACCACGACGAGGACGCCGAGGGTGAGGATACCCACGAGGAAGAGTAATAGAATAACACCGGAGCGGCACTCTTGTGCCGCTTCGTCCTTTTGAAGGGAGAAAAACATGATACATAACCCGATAATACCCGGCTTCAACCCGGACCCGTCGATAGTCCGCGTGGGGGATGACTTCTATCTCGCGACCTCGTCCTTCTCCTACTTCCCGGGCATACCGCTTTACCACAGCCGCGACCTTGTGCACTGGGAGCTCATAAACTACGCGTTTACGAATCCGGACTATCTGCCTCTCGCGCCGGACGGCATCTCGGGCGGCCTGTTCGCCCCTACGCTTCGTTATCACGACGGGAAGTTCTATCTGATAGTCGTCAATATGAGTGTCCTCACCACCTACATCGTCACGGCAGACGACCCGCGCGGGGAGTGGAGCGAGCCGCACAAATTCCCGATGCTCTTCGACCCCGACATCTTCTGGGACGACGACGGCTCCTGCTTCATAACCTACGCCGGCTCGATGATGCCCGGCGGGAACGACAAATACCGCATAGTCCACCGCGAGCTCGACCTTGAGAAGTGGGAGCTCGTAGGGGAGGAGTACGGGCTTTGGACGAGCGCCCTTGTGGATGCGTCCGCGCCGGAGGCACCGCACATATATCACGTCGGCGACTGGTACTACCTCATGATAGCGGAGGGCGGAACCGAACACTACCACGCCGTGACGATAGCGCGCAGCCGCACTTTGCACGGCCCATACGAGGGATACCGCGGCAATCCGATACTCACGCACCGCCATCTCTCGAACATGCACCCGATATGCAACGTTGGCCATGCCGACCTCGTCGGACTGAAGGACGGGTCGTGGTACGCGGTCTTCCTCGGCAGCCGCATCTACGGCGGCTACCACAAGAACATGGGCCGTGAGACATTCATCGCCCCGGTCATTTGGGAGGACGGCTGGCCGGTCATATCGCCCGAGACCGGAAAGTGCGAGTTCATCTACCCGTCGCCGGATCTCCCGGAGCATCCGTTCCCGGAGAAACCCGCGCGGGACGATTTCGACGGAGAAAAGCTCTCTCTCGAGTGGAACTGGCTCGGCACGCCCGCGAATGTGCCGACACGCCTTGAGGACGGAAAGCTCGTCATACGCGCGGAGGGGACGATACGTCCCGAGTTTGTAAAGCCGGATATCGAGATGATAAGGCAGGGCGGCATGAAATTCACGCCGCACGCGCTCGGCTTCCTCGGGCGGCGCCAGCAGCACATGAGCTTCGAGGCAAAGACGCATATGGAGTTCACGCCGAACGCCGGAAGCTTCGCGGGCCTTGCGATGATCCAGAACAACTACGCGGGAATGAGCATCGAGCTCGCGGAAAAGGACGGACGCCGCGTCCTCCGCGCAGTGAAGCACGCCGCGTGGCAGGAGGGCGAGAGCTTCACGGATATGCAGATAAAGAGCGAGACCGAGGTGCTTCGTGAGGTAGAGTGGGAGCACGACAGCGCCGTCCTCGAGATAAAGGCGGAGGGGCAGAGTCACAGCTTCCTCTACGGAGAGGACGAGGAGCATCTGCGCCCGCTGTATGAGGGCCTTGACGGCGGATACATCGGCAGCGAGACCGCCGGAGGCTTCGTCGGTGCGTTCATAGGGATGTTCGCCTCGGGAGACGGCGGCGAGGCGAAGTTCGATTGGTTCGAGTACAAATAAAAATTCGGCGCGAAATGTGCTCGGGCAATAAATTGCCCTGCGCACCCTTTCGCAATTCCCAAACGCTCCGATGGAGCGTTTGGGAGCCCTTCCGATTGAAATGCTCGCCCCGAATGAATCGGGGCTCCGCAAATTCGGCGCTTTGCGCCGAATTTGACCGCGCGAACCGGCGCGGAACCGCCTTCGGCGGAAAATCGACGCACGTTCCGCGATAGGTGTAAATTTCGCCGCTCTCCGGTGCGTATAAAGTCGGGACGTCGGCGCGAAGCGCCGAGGTCTGATGCGCCCGGTAGAAAGTTACGGTGCGTAACAAGTCGGCGGGCGCATTGACGCCGGAAAAAACGGATTTGACTCTATTTCGCGCCAAAGGCGCGAAACTCTGCGAGGCGGTCGGCGCGAAATGTGCTCGCTTCGCTGCGCACCCTTTCGCGCCGAGGCCGTCGGCAGAGTTCTACTCTGTCCGGCGACTTACTTTTTGCGAAATTTTACCAATCGACCGTGAACGCGTACTCCGCGCGGCAGGTCGCGCCGCCGCAGTCGAGCTCGACCTTCACCGTGTACACGGCGGCGAAGTCCGCCGGGTCGACGGCAAACACATCACCATCGGGACGTGCCTCCGCACGGACGGTTTTGCCGCCCGCCGCGGGGCAGTATTCGACCTCGACCTCCGAGACGGCCGGCATAGAGAACGAGAGCTGCATCCCGTCCGGCTGCATCCCGTAGATGCCGCTCACGTCGCTCACGCTCCGCGCGCGGTCGCAGACCGTCCGCTCGCTCCCGTCCGCGTCGATGAAGGTGAGAACATCCGGCGTGACTTCCAACGAGTGACCGGTCACGCTGTTACTGCCGCTGGAGAGCAGGACTTTGAGCTCGGGTATCTCCGGCGCAATATGCCGGAGAAGGTCCTCGTCCGCGCCGCCCCGGATAAAATAGTTCGAGGTTCGGAGCTGAAGATGGCTGTCGTACTTTTTGACTGTGAGGTAGTTTTCGTATATGTCAAGATAGAGAGACGAACCGTCGGCCCGCTTGTACACCGCTTCCATCAGTCTGTCCTCATCGGGCGGGTCAAGAAGGAATGAGGACATATTTTCAAGCTCCAGCCCGGAGAGATATTCGGAAAGCGCGTCCGCGTCTATGTTGTCCGGCGTATCCCCGGTGAGGTCGTAGCTGCCGCCGGTGAAGTAAGCCCTGCCATCGTCTCTTCGGACGGAGGTGAGGGTGTACTCGTCGGCGCCGAATATTGCGTCGCTTCCCGAGACTTCTCCGTATACGAGCGCGACGCTGCCGGTGCATATCAGCAGCAGAAACAGCAGGACACCCGCGATTATCGCGCCCGCTTTCCGCGCCTTGGGACGCATGACCGCGCCGAGACGGTAGCGCACCGACGCGGCGGAGGAGGAGAGGCAGGTCGAAAACCCACTGTCGTCCCCCGCGGTATTCAGTATCAGCTCGGCGTAGAGACGCTTTGTCTCGGAACCGCAGCCGAGAAGGACCGTCTCGTCACAGCTGAGCTCGAGGTCCTCCGCGTTCTTTCTCGACGCTATCCAGATAAGCGGATCAAACCAGCAGACCGCCGAGCAGAAGACCATGAAGAACTTGCACCATACGTCCTCGCGCTCGATGTGGACCACCTCGTGGCGGAAAATGAGGCACAGCTCCTCCGGCGTGTACTTTCTCTCCGGCAGGACTATCCTCGTCGTAAAGCGGAAGAGACCTATCGAGAGCGGAGAGCGGACCGCGTCCGAGACGACGGGGCGGTACAGCGAGCGCTGCTTACGCTTGCCGGGACGGTACCTCCACGCCTCCTCGAGCAGTATCGTGACGGCTTCGGGATCGTCAAGCGGCCTTGCGTTCTTGAGTATCCTGTGCCGGAAGACGAGGTGCGAGATTATTTTCCACAGGAAGACTACTATAAATCCCGCGCCCCAGATCCCTATGAGCCACCATATATTTATCCTGCGAAGATGAAGGACGAACACCGGCATATCGAAGCCGCGGTATACGTTGCTCCAGGCGAAGGTGAAAAAGAGAAAGTCGGGGAGCATCCAGATAAGCGCCACGGTCCGTGCGCAGATGTGCCGCCGCAGCACCGGCAGAAGCGGGAGAAGCAGGGCGTAGTAGACGCAAATCTCCGCAAATATCGGGAAAAACACCGCAAACAGCTCGGGAAGCGACCCCGCGCCGTATTTGTATACACAGACGCCGCAGATGAGGAGAACGTAAAGCGGCAGAATTACCGAGTAGCTGAAAAGGCGGTGACTGCCTTTTTCGCTCTCCTCGCCCTCCTCCAGGTCAAACCACATCAGGACGGCGAAGGCGAATATCGCGCTTATGAGCGCCGAGAAGAAAATGCCCATCACAGCGCCCCCTCGTCAAGGAGCCGCCGAAGCTCGGCTATCTCCTCCTTCGTGAGCCCTCCGTCGCAGAGCGCGGACGCGAACGCCGACACGCTCCCACCGCACAGCTTGTCAAAGAACCGGCGGCTCTGCGAGGCGAGGTAGTCCTGCTTCACGACGAGCGGAACGTACTCCGAGCGCCGCCCGTTCTTTTCTATCGATATAAAGCCCTTCTCCGCGAGGCGGGTGAGCAGGGTGAGGAGCGTTGTCTGCGCCATTGGGTGGGTCTTATGAAGTATTTCGTCTATGCCTGCGCGCGTGACGGGCGGGGTACAGTCCCAGACGGCCTGCATGACCTCGAGCTCCGCGTCCGGCAGGCGTCGGAAGGTGCCGTTCATAGAGATGCCTCCTTTATTCTACAAATGTAGAAACTATTATAATTCTACATTTGTAGAATATGTTTGTCAAGCCCCTCCGCGAAAATTCGGCTAAATTTTAGGCACGAAAAAACGGACGGCGCGATGCCGTCCGTTTCGTTCGTGTATTGAACTAAGTTTCGCTCTCGGTCTCGGAGCCGCCGGTGCGCCTGCCGAAGAGGCGCATCACGACCGTCGCCGTGACGACGGTGAGCGCCGCCGCCATCAGCATCGCCGCGAGTGAGTGCCGGAAGCGGTAGAAGCCGTTGAGGTACGCGTCATAGCATATCATGCTCGCCGCCTGTACGAGCACCGGCGCGGTGAAGTGTACCGCGCCCGCGCAGGCGCATACGACGCTCAGCACCTCCGCGATATAGAAGTACCGCTCGTGCATGTACGGCAGAAAGAAGGGGATGCCGATGCACATAGCGAGCGTGAGGAGCATTATCCCGCGGTCGTCGAGGCTCTCCCGGCGGAGAAACGCCGCGGCGAGCAGAGCAGCAAGGAACAGGAACGCCAGCACGACGAGCAGAAGTGCGTAGGGCTGCGGGTTTGCCGCGTCCTTGAACAGGACGGCAAAGTTCGGCGCGTTCAGGGTTATGCGTGAGGAGTACTCTCCCGCCTGATGGACGTATATCAGTATCGCGTCGAGCGGGGGACGGCCCGCGATAATCGCGGGCAGCGCCATCACGGCATAGAAGGCGGGAAAGAGCGGGACATGCCGCCACTTTATATGCCCGAGCATGAGAAACACCGCGAACACCGGCAGAAGGAATACCGCCTGGAGCTTGAACGCGAAGGACACCGCGCCGAAGAGCATCGCGAGCACCGGACGGCGCTCGAACGCAAAGTAGAGCGCGCCGAGCGCGAACGCGGTGTAGATGCTGTCGCACTGGGCCCAGAGGGCGCTGTTGAGAAACACCGTCGGCAGCAGCAGGACCGCAAAGTACGCCGTGAGGCGCGCCGAGAGGCTTTCGGTAAGCCGCGATGTGAGCCGCAGAGCGAAGAACGCCGCGAGCACGTCGAACGCGACCGACGACAGCTTTATCAGATAGAGGTCGTCTATCGGAATGTAGGAGAAGAAGGCAAGCAGGTAGAGATAGGGGAGGTTGTAGTCTCCCACCGGAACGTCCAGCGCGGCAAAGCCGCCGTTCTCGCGGTAGAACTGCACCCAGTTCACAAGGAACGAGTTGTAGTCGCCGGAGCGATAGTCGATGAAGCATATCCGTAGGGCAAATGCCGCCGCTGCCGCCGCTATCGAGATGGCGAGGACGCCGCCGTGTTCGAGATATCCGTCCCGCCACAGAAAAAAGAGCGAGAGGAACATCAGCACGCCGAAGAGCAGATAGACCGCAATTTCATTCTGCGCCCGGTAGGAACCGTAGTTTGCCATGAGAGCAAAGGCCAGTGACGCCGCGCCGCAGACTGCAAGGGTCAAAGGGGCGCGGCGGCATGGAGCCTTGTCCGTTGCCATTTACTCCACCTCGAAGAATTCTATCGACTCGCCGTCCGGCCCGAGCACGAACGCGTTCGTCATCGGCGCGCTGCCGCCGAGATTGCCGTCGCGCGGCTCGCTCTTGACCGTGGCGCCGTTCGCGACGGCGCGGTCGAATGCCTCGCGCGCGTTGTCGGTGTGCAGGGCGATGTGCGCCCAGGGCTGATTCTCGCTGCCGGTGGCGTGCGGGATGAGCTCGACCGTCGCGCCGGGCGCGAGCTCGACCATGTAGATTTTGTGGTCGTCCGGGCCGAAGCTCATGGTCACCTTGCCGCCGAGCGCCTCGGTGTAGAACTTCAGGCTGCGGGCCGTGTCGTTTACGTAGAGTCCGATGTGATGATAACCTTTGATCATTTTGAGTACCTCCAATTCGATATTTGCAAAGAGCGGAAAAATTCTAATCGGTAAATTTCGGCGGCAAGTACGGCGAAATTTACACCTCTCGCGTAGCGCGCGTCGAAAGCGGCAAAGCCGCTGAGGCGCGAAGCGGAGCGTTGCCGTCGGCAGGGCTTCGCCCTGTACGACGGCCTCGCGGCAAATGGGTAAGCGAGCGAAGCGAGCGCGATTTGCCGCGACTATTATTATACTACATATCGTCCTGCATAACAAGGCATAAAATGTTTGTAAAAAATTATCGTCATACCCTTTCATACACGGTCGAAACGTGCTATAATATCAAACAGGTATATCCCGAAATATGTCTTCGGATATACTCGAGACCAGTTGTGGAGGGCGAGCATGAGAGACGAGCGCGAGAGAGAGCGGGACACAGCCTCCGAGGACCTCGTAGAGGGCAGAAACCCGGTGCTTGAGGCACTTGAGGCCGGCAAGATGATAGACAAGCTCTATATCGCGCGCGACCCGGACGGGGCGCTCCGCCGCATTGCGGCCATAGCCCGCGAGAAGGGCGCGGCGGTGGTCGAGGTCGACCGCCGCAAGCTCGATGCGATGAGCCGCACGCGTTCGCACCAGGGAGTGATAGGCAGGATGCCTGCGAGGGAATATGCCGAGCTTGACGACATCCTCGCGGCCTGCGCGGCAAAGCCGAAGGACACGCCGCCCCTGCTCGTCATATGCGACGGGGTGACCGACCCCAATAACCTCGGCGCCATAATCCGCTCTGCGGAGGCTGCCGGGGCAGACGGCGTGATAACCCGTGAGCGACGTGCGGCGGGCCTCACCGCAATGGTGAGCAAGGCGTCCGCCGGCGCTCTAGAGCATATACCGGTGGCACGCGTCGCAAATATCACTTCGCTTATAGAACGGCTGAAAAAGGAAGGCTTCTGGATATTCGGAACGGCCGGAGGCGGCAGCACGTCGCTCTACGAAACCGACTTCAACACGTCCGCCGCGATAGTCGTCGGGGCTGAGGGAGACGGAGTGAGCCGGCTCGTGCTCGAACGGTGCGACTATACCGTGTCGATACCGATGCTCGGAAGGATGAGCTCGCTCAATGCGAGCGCGGCGGCGGCCGTCGTGCTGTTCGAGGCGGTCCGCCAACGCATGAAGAAGCAAGACTGATTAGGACGGTGAGTTTACATGGATGACAATCGCAGAGACGCGGAACGGGATCCGTCCTCCCCGGCGGAGAGACGGCCGAGCGATCCCGCGAGCACTGCGGAGATACTTGCGGATATAGACAAGAGCGTGGAGGAGTACAGCTTCTCCATAGACGATATACTTGCGGAGTTCGGCGTGGAGCGTACGGCGGAGCCGGAGCCCGAACCGGAGCCGGAGCCGCCGCAGGTGCCGGCACACGAAATGACAAGCGAGGAGCTCACCGATAAGCTCGGCGAGGTCGCGGAGAGGATGCAGGAGGAGCGCGAGGAGCACAGGCTGCGCGAGACTGAGGAGCAGATCCGCACCGAACAGGAGGAGAAGGAGCGCCTTGAGGCCGAACGCGAGCGGGAGAGACACGAGAGAGAGCTCGAGCTTGAGATAACGCGGCAGGTGGAGCTTGCCGCCGACCACGTCACCGAGGAGCAGAACGAGTACCCTGCGGGGCCCGACCAGCGGGACGAAATGGGCAGGATACACATCTTCGAGGAGGAGAAGGCCCCGGAGACGGGGAAGCGCCGCCGCTTCGGAGCAAAGAAGAACGAGGACGAGGAGCCCGGCGAGCGCCGCACCGTGATGAAAGAGGCCAAAGCCGAGGAAGGGAAGAAGGTCTTCGGAGGTAAGCTCGACGGTATCTTCGGCCACGATGCCGAGTTCCAGCCGCAGATCCAGGGCGGCGACGTGAGCGAGGAGACCTTCAATCAGGAGCACGAGGAGAAGCTCCGCAGGCACCGCAGGAAACGTCCCGCGCCGGAGGCGGCGGAGGAGCAGTCCGAGCCGGAGATAGAACCCGAGGAGGAAGTGAGCCTTCTCGTGAAGGAACTCGGGCGGGGACGCCTTCGCCTCACGGCGGCGGCGCTTCTGACGGCGCTGTTGGCGTTTATCGGATTTGCACCGTATATCGGGATCGATCTTCCCGCGATATTCACATACATCGAGAAGCCGTATATCTACATATTCTTCAACGTGCTGCTTCAGGTGGGCGTCATGGCGCTCTGCTTTGAGACGACGGCGGCGGGGATACGCGACATAGCGACCTTCAGACCCAATATGGAGAGCGTCGTCGTCTTCGCGAACTTCACGTCGCTTATCCACCTGTTCTTTGTCGCGATAAAGCCGGAGTGGGGCGGATACTATGGGTTCTCGACGGTCGGCGCGGCGTCGATGCTCGCCGCGGCGTACTACTCGAGAAAGCTCGTACTCGCGAAGCTCAAGAGCTGCCGTGCGGCTGCGGGGATGAGCCGGCCGTACATAATAGCGGCGGAGCCGGAGCTTTACGACGGAGAGAACACCGCGGTCAAGTACCGTGCGCAGAAGCCGCTGGGATTTGTAAGCCGGCTGAACAGCCCGGACCACGCGCGGAAGGTGTGGCGCGTGACCGCACCGATAGTCATAATAGCCTCGGTGGTACTCGCGGCGGTGGCAAGCTTCGGGACCGGCGGCGGGACGAGGTTTGTATGGTGCCTTGCGGCGATATCCGCCGCGGGCGCGCCGCTGTCGCTGATGATGCCGTTCTGCCTCGCGTTCTCGCGCGCGGCAAAGCACCTCTACGGACTTGGCGAGGCCATAACAGGCTGGGCGGCGGCGGAGAGCCTGAGTGACATAACGAACGTAGTCGTTACCGACCTTGACGTATTCCCGCCCGGAAACACTGCCCTGAACGGCCTCAAGGTGTACCGGGGATATCCCAAGGACAAGGTCATAACCTACGCCGCGAGCCTGATAAACGCCTCCGGCGCGGCGATATCCCGTCCGTTTGCCGAGCAGCACAGCAATCAGACGACCGAGCCGCTCATGAAGGTCCAGAATTTCAAGTTCTACGAGAACGGCGGCATAAGCGGCGAGATAGAGGGAAACATGGTCCTCGCCGGCAGCGCGGCGTTTATGGTCCGGAACAACATCAGCATCCCGAAGGACGTCGGGGGAAGGACGACCGTGTTTATTGCCGTCAACCTGGAGCTCGTTGGCGTGTTCGCCGTGAGCTACAACGCTTCCGCCGCCGTAAAGCGCGGACTTGCGATGCTTACGCGGCAGCACCTTATGCCGGTATTTGCGACGCGGGATTTCAACATCTTCCCGTCTATGATAGAATCGAAGTTCAGCGTATCGACCGACACGATAGACTTTCCCAAGGAGTCAGAGCGTATAGCGCTCTCCGACCCGGACAGGCTGTTTGTCGGTAAGATATCGGCCGTCGTCAGCCGCGAGGGACTGAAGCACTACGCCGAGTGTATCGCCTGCGCGCGTAACCTCAAAAGAGCCGTGCGCATATCCACGGCGCTCACGCTCGTGTCGGTGGCGCTTGGGATGCTCATAATGTTCTACCTCTGCTTCACTCAGACCCCGACGGTCGCGACGCCGCTTAACCTCTTGCTCTATTCGATACTCTGGCTTATCCCGGGATCAATCACGTCTAGGTGGGTCAGCGCATAAAATTTCTTAAAAGGACAAAAATCGGCGGGATGCAACGCATCCCGCCGATTTTATTTATATGCTGCGGACTAGCTGATGAGCTCCGAATACTCTACTACGAGCTGGGGGAAGGCGGTGTCTGCGGCAAGCGTCTCCTGCGCGAGTCGCGGCGTGTAGCCGGTGTTCTCGGGAGAGATGACGGCGGTGAGAACGCCGCGGCCGTCCTCCCGCATGAAGCGCAGGTATCCGGATGAGCGGGCGGCAAGCTCGCTTGCAAGCCGCAGCTCAAGCCCGCTGCCGACGGCGATGAACCTCCCGAGCGACTCGGGCAGCTCCAGCGCCTGTGTGAAGGCATCCTCATTGAACAGCTCGGAGTCGCTTGACGCCTGTATCCGCACCGTGCCGCCGAGGCTGGAGACCGTGAAGCGAAGAGGCGCGCCGGCGCTGAGTGTGAGAGCGCCGGTGAGGAGACACGCGAGCATCCTCTCCACCTCGCGCTCGCAGAAGAAAGCGGTCGACCGGAGAAAACCCCCGTCCGCCATGGAGAGCTGCCGGACTCCGGAGCCGGACATTATCCCACGGCTCTCTTCGAAGAACCTGCGGCAGAACTCACCGATGTCGCCGCTCGTGACATCCTTTGCGGGCTCGCGGCGGAGACACTCGGAGAGCATGGTTATCTGCGTCCTGCGGCGGAGGAGCCGGAGTATGGTGAGGTCAAGCCCCGTGAGAAGGGCGGGATCCTTCAGGCGCGCGTAATTTTCAACGCGCTCGCCTATGCCGAAGCACTGCTCGAGCATCGAGCCGATGTCCCGGTCGAGCTGTGCGCCGTAGCTCGAGAGCTCATCCATCAGCGCTTTTTCACGGGTGCCGAGGCCGCTGCGGAACACGACCGTCGTGGCGGGGCCGGGGTAAATGTCGAGCCGTCCGCGCTCGTCTCCGAGGGCAAAATTCGTGAGGTGGACCGACGTTCCTGAGGCGAGACTGAGGTCGGCGGCGGAGATGAGATCCTCGCCGATGATGTGCTCCACGCCGTAGCCGCTGAGGTCGAGCCCGTCGGTAAACTCCCGGCAGGCGGGGTTCATGTATACAATGTGTCCCGCATAGAAGGAAAAGACGGGGTAAGGCTTGCCGTCGAACTCCTTTGCGAGGTCTCTCGGGGAAAATGCCATACGACCACTCCTTACTTTCCCGCAGAAGCTTGTTTTTAATATAGTATAGCGCAAACAAGGAAAATTTCAAGAGCGGCGTTGTGCGGCGCAAAAAAGAAGTATCTTTAAAAGCAAGATAAACTTTCCAAAAAACTCTTGTATCCCGGAGAAGTTTGATATATAATATACCATGTACAAAGGCGGATAATAAAGCCGCATTGCGAAATAAGTTTTCGGGAGGATGTTGCAAAATGAGCATCAAAATCGGAATCAATGGTTTTGGCCGCATCGGTCGTCTCGTCTTCCGCGCGAGCCTCGATCATCCGAATGTTGAAGTCGTCGGCATCAACGACCTCATCACCTCGGATTACATGGCTTACATGCTGAAGTATGACACCATTCACGGCCGCTTCAACGGAACGGTCGACTACACCGACCACTCCATCATCGTCAACGGCCACGAGATCGCGGTCTTCAGCGAGCGTAACCCCGCGGATCTGCCTTGGGGCAAGGTCGGCGCTGAGTACGTCGTCGAGTCGACCGGCCTCTTCCTCACCAAGGAGAAGGCTCAGGGCCATATCGACGCCGGCGCCAAGAAGGTCGTTATGAGCGCTCCTTCGAAGGACGACACCCCCATGTTCGTTATGGGCGTCAACAACACCACCTACACCACCGACATGAACTTCGTCTCGAACGCGAGCTGCACCACCAACTGCCTCGCCCCGATAGCGAAGGTCCTGCATGACAACTGGGGCATCACCGATGGCCTTATGACCACCGTTCACTCCACCACCGCTACCCAGAAGACCGTTGACGGCCCGTCCGCCAAGGACTGGCGCGGCGGCCGTGCAGCCTCGGGCAACATCATCCCGTCCTCGACCGGCGCCGCCAAGGCTGTCGGCAAGGTCATCCCGAGCCTCAACGGCAAGCTCACCGGCATGTCGATGCGTGTTCCGACCCTCGACGTCTCCGTCGTCGACCTCACCGTCAACCTCGCGAAGCCCGCGAAGTATGACGAGATCTGCGCCGCGATGAAGGCCGCCTCTGAGGGCGAGCTGAAGGGCATCCTCGGCTACACCGAGGAGGACGTCGTCTCGAGCGACTTCATTGGCGATCCGCACACCTCGATCTTCGACAAGAAGGCCGGCATCGCTCTTACCGACACCTTCGTCAAGGTCGTCAGCTGGTACGACAACGAATGGGGTTACAGCAACAAGGTCGTCGACCTCATCGAGTACATGTACACCGTCGACCACAAGTAAGCCTTACTCAGAACAAAAAGAGCCGCCCGTACGGGCGGCTCTTTTATTTGGCTTGCGCGGAAATATCAGCCACGGTTTTGAGTGTGCGAAATAGGGAGTTCCGAAAGAAGCGTAAAGGAGAATAGCTTGTCAACACGCGGTCAAATGACAAGCCAAATACTTTACGATTTCTCACAGAGAACAAAGTCCGCCAGACGCCGATATCGCATTGAAAACCGCATGGGAAAATGGTATAATGGCTCCATAAGCGAAACGCTCGGGAGGAAGAGAAAATGCGCGGAAAATTCATAGTCTTTGAGGGGCCGGACGGTTCCGGCAAGACGACGCAGCTGCGTCTGCTCGCGGAACGGCTGGCATCGGAAGGCACTGCCGCCGCGACGGAGCGCGAGCCCACCGGCAGCGCTCTGGGAACGCTCGTACGGGAGGTGCTTTCGGGCAGGCGGGTCTGCGCGCCGCAGACGCTCGCGCTGCTGTTTTCGGCGGACCGATCGGAACACATCCGAGACATGGAGCGGCTTCTCGGAGAGGGAAAGCATGTGCTCTGCGATAGGTATGTCTTTTCGAGCATAGCGTATCAGGGCCTCGACCTGCCGACCGAGTGGGTGGCGGAGATAAACCGTCCGAACACCGAACGTCTCATGCCGGACGCCGTGGTATACATCGACCTGGACGAGCGCGACTGCATGGAGCACATCACGCGCGGGCGAGACGCCGTCGAGGAGATATTCGAGACGCGGGAGAAGATAAAGCGGGTGCGTGAGAACTACGAGTATGCTTTTTCCCGCCTGTCGCCGGAGAGACTTTTCCGCATAGACGGAGCACGGACGCCGGAGGAGGTAGCGCGCGACATATACGCCTGTGTGCGTCCGCTCATTTCGGAGGGCTGATATTTCCCGGGAAAGCGAGCTTATTTCTAACTGACAGAGGGCCGGCATTCCGCCGGCCTTTTCGCTGCCGGTGAGTGAGAAAGAGGCGTGCGGAGCCGTCCGCGCGTCGGATAAAATCAAGTCCCGAAATATTGATTTTTCTGTCTTGAGGTGTATAATTAAACTAGGACGGAATATGTGCCGGCGGCGGTATCGTTTTCGGCGCCGGATGGAATAAATGCCGAACACGGGAGGATATGTGACCTATGAAGTGTGAACAGTGCGGGGCTGAGATAAAGAACGGCGAGATTTTTTGCAGAGTGTGCGGCGCGAGAGTTACCGCGTCCCCGGCGGACAGAGAAGCGTCGGTCATCCCGGAGATAACGAAAAGCGAGCCGTCTGCCGCGCCCGCATCGGATAAGGAGCGTCCGCGCGGAGAGGACCGGAGGCGCTCCGGGAGCAGACGCGTGGAGAGAAAGCCGGAGAAGAGCTCCGGGAAGAAGAGCGAAAACAAGGGGAAAAAGAAGCTGATTGTCATAGGCGCAGCGGCCGTCGCCGTCGTCTTTATCGCGGTAGTAGTGCTGGTACTGATATTCGGCGGAAAGCACGGCTCGGCGATGCGCCTTGACCCCGAGCGGCCGTTTGCAGTGATGTACGACAACACAGCCATCGTGTATGATGCGGACGGCGGAGCCCTCCTTGACGTCGAGCACAGCGTAGACGGAGTCGTCACGAGCGTGTGGAACGGCACGATAGTCCTCGACCGCGACAGGGCAAACGCATGGAATGCCGGCGGAGATACGGCCTACCGGGACGGAGAACACCTGAACGCGAGCGCCGTAGTCATAAGCGCGAACGGAGAGATACTGGAGTTCACCGACTTGAACGACGGCGAAAACGAGGGAATGGTGAGATTTGCGGGCGACGCTGCCGACAAGCTCGGCGACCTCCGGGTCGTGGACGAAACGGTCGTAATGAGCCCGGACGGCAGCCGTATAGCCTACAACTTGTTTGACACGGCGTCCGATGCGGAACACTCGATGATGGGCGCCACGGGCGACAAGGGCGAGCGTCTGCTCGACTGCGAGAGGATATACGCCCTCTCGAACGACGGCGTGTATGTTTATTTTGAGAACAACGGCAGATTTTATGTGGAGAAGAACGGCGAGCGCACCCGCCTCTGCGAGCTCACCGACCTCAGACTGCCGATAGTTATGAACGCCTCCGGGGGCGAGATCATTTTTGCCACCTATTCGGATGGGGTACACTATGTCCACGGCGGAGTAAACGACAAGATATCCGGCGTCGGAGACGTCGAGGTGTACGGTCCGGTGCAGTTCGCCTCCGAGCTGCGCGCGGAGGACACCGTCTCTATCGCCCGCACGGAGACTTTTGCCGGCTCGGTGCTCATGCTCGGCGATATGCTCTACGGCGTAGAGCCGGAGACCTTCAAGACTACGATGATAGACTACTGCCTCTCTGCTGTTGCCACCGAGGACGGCAAGCGCCTCACCTATGTGGACGTAAACGGCAAGCTGCACCTTGTCACCGACCCCTGCGGCGAGCGGAAGGAAGCCGTGGTAACGCCGGACGAGCGCGCGACCGCCGTATATGCCAACAGCGACCTCAGCGAGATATACTTCACAAACGTCCGCGACGAGCTGTGGCGGCTCAGCGGCGAGCGCCCGGAGATGGTCTCCGCCGACGTCGGGAGCCTGTGCCTGAGCGGCGGGGGAGAGCTGTACTTCCTGTATGACGGAGCGGTGCTCTGCCGCGCGGACGGATCGGACCGCGTTTCCCTCGAGAGGGCGGACGGATTCGTGAGTATCGAGAGCGTACCGCAGGGCGTCGTCATTCACCTCGCGGGCGACACGGCGAGGTATTTCCGCGACAGCGCGTCAGAGGGCAAGACCCTCGCAAAGCGCGGCCCGGCGGCGGGCGCGGGAAGCGTTGCGAGCAATGAACCCTCTGCGCCGGCGTCCGCGGCGAGCACGGGCAGCGGGCTGCCGGCCGAAGGAAGCACGGAGCCCACGGCGCCGGCATCTGCCGACGTCAGCACAGAGCCGTCCGCAGAGAGCGGCGGTGGAACCGAGAGATAAGACAACATATCATATCAACGGACTTATTCGGAAAAGGAGGAGAGGACACGGTGAAGGTCGAGTACGGATCGTTCATATCGCCGGCGGACAGCATAGTTATTGCGACCCTGACGGTACTGCCGGACGGGGAACCGAAGGGTGTCGTACAGCTCGCGCACGGCATGGCGGAGCATAAGGAGCGCTATCTGCCGTTTATGAAGTATCTCGCGGGGAAAGGCTACCTCTGCGGGATAAACGACCATCGGGGCCACGGAAAGAGCATCCACGCCGAGCCGGGCTACTTCGGCGAGAACGGCGGTCCAGCGCTCGTCGAGGACATGCACAAGCTCACCTCGATACTGAAGCGGGGGCATGAGGACCTGCCGTTCTTCCTCTTCGGACACAGCATGGGGTCGCTTGCGGTGAGAGCTTATACAAAGAAGTACGACTATGAGCTCGACGGGCTCGTCGTCTGCGGATGTCCCTCCGGCAACCCGGCGGCAAACGCCGGCCTGAAGCTTGTAAGAACGATATCGAAGGTCAAAGGCGGCCGTGCCTACAGCGGGTTTGTGAGAAACCTCGCGGGCGGCGGCTTCAACAAGCGCTTCGAGAACGAGGGGAGCTCCGCCGCATGGCTGAGCGCGAACGTCGAAAACCAGAAGGCGTTCGAGGCCGACCCACTCTGCGGCTTTGAATTTACTCTCAACGGCTACGAGGCGCTGATGTGGCTGATGTGCGAGACCTATTCAAAGAAGGGATGGGCGATGAAGAACGCCGGCCTGCCGATACTCTTCATCTCCGGTGCGGACGATCCGTGTGGCATTAGCCCCGAGAAGATAAAAGAGGCGGCGGCGCACATGGCGTCTCTCGGGTACAAGATGCCCACCGTGAAGCTCTGGGACGGAATGCGCCACGAGATACTGAACGAGACCGACCGCGAGCAGGTGTACGAGTACGTCTGCGGCACCTTCGATGTCTGGGCCGGAAAGAAGTAACACAAGTCGAAACGAAAGAATATCCTGCCATAGACGGCGCTTTGCCGTCCGCGGCAGGATATTTGTCTTGAGGGCGTGGCACAATACCGGGAGAAAGACGCGCTCCGCGCCGTCTGTCCCGGCCGCCTTCTGCGCTCCGGGGCCGTGCGGAGCCGCAGAAAATCGGGAGAGGAAAACTATGCGCGTCGCGGTAGAGGGCGAAGGGAAAGACCGGTTCATAGAGGAGGCCCGCCGCAGGCTCGGTCTGAGGGATGTCGAGTTCTGCGGCGGGCAGGACAGTCCGGATGCGCTGCTGCTTCTCGGCAGCGGCGCAGAAGCGGCGTGCGCCGCGGAGGTGGCGGTGCTCCCCGGCGATGCCGCGCCGGTGAAGGCGCGCTGCGCCGTGAGCTACGGCATGAGTCCGAAGGACACCGTGACCGTCTCGAGCGTGGGGGACCGGCAGCTCCTTCTTTCGGTGCAGCGGGAGTTTGAAACTCTCGGCGGCCGGCGGGTGCTGATACAGGAATTCCCGCTCGACTGGGAGATGTCGCCGCACAGCGCGCTGCCTATCGCGGCGCTCGGCCTCATAACGGGAGAGCTCAGAGAGGCGGCTTACGCCGCGCCGTAGAGTACTTCCTCGGCAGACTCCTCGCACTCGCGGCGGGTGTCGCCGCTGCATACAAAGCGTCCGCGCAGATATGCCTCGTAGTGACCGTTCACGTTCCTGATGCTTATTACTTCCGCCATCTTTCTTATCTCCTTTCCGAGGCGCATGCGCCTGATACCGATTGCAATCTGATATGCCGCCATGGGCAGCGCGATGAAGAGAAGCGTCATGTCGATGTGTCCGTCCGAGCCGCCCGCAGCTATCGTCGCCAATATCGAGACCGCGAGGATGGCAAGCCCGAGAGCCAGATCGTTTTTTGCCTGTTTCATTCTTTCGACCTCCTTTGTGACTCTATCATAGCAGAGCGTATGTCCTAAAAAACGGACTTTCAAAAAACTTTTCCGAAAAATCCGAAAAAATTTCCGATACATAAGAACTGCCGTTTCGGCGGCGCGCCGGCGCGGATAATATTGACTGCGCAGGGGTTAAGTGGTAAAATAACTAGAGCGATACGTTCGGATATTCGATTCGGAGGTGTGACATGGCTGACGCGAAAAAGTATCTCACGGCGGAGTATGCCGAAAAGACATGGGTGATATGCGAGTCGTTCCTTGACGACATGTTTCTTCTGGAGGGAGAGGACTCTGCGCTCCTTATCGACACCGGCACCGGCATCGGCGACCTCAGGGGATACGTCGAAACTCTTACCGATAAACCGGTGACTGTCGTGCTCACCCACGGACACGTCGACCACGCGGGCGGCGTGCGGCAGTTCGAGAAGGTGTGGGTCCACCCGGACGACTTCGAGGCGGTGCGTACGCTTACCGTCGAGGCGCGGCGAGGCTACGCGTCGAACTTCCTCGCGTCGCTCCGCGAGCGCGGCGGGGAGCCGCCGTTTGAGCTTGAGGACATAACCGATTACTCGCGGGACCTTCCCGAGCTGCTCCCGCTTGAGGACGGACACATCTTCGACCTCGGCGGACGAAGGGTTGAGGTCATACACACCCCCGGCCACACTCCGGGCGAGGTGGTGCTTATCGACCACGGGGCGCGTATACTCTTTTCGGGGGACGCCGCAAACCCAAACCTCCTGATGAACTTCCCGAACTGCCCGCCGATAGAGACGGCGCTTCATGCGCTTCTCAGGGTACAGGCGAGGGAGAGCGAGTTTGACGCGAACTTCAACGGCCACATCCCCGTCATAGACGGGAAGACGTGGCCTCTTCCCGAAGGCGTCCTCGGCGACTGCATAGAGTGCATGAAGGGCATCATGGACGGCTCGGTTCCGCCCGAGACCGCGCCGGGGATGTTCGGACGCGCTCCGCGCACCGTCGCGAAATACGGCAAGGTCATGATAAGCTACGACCCGAACAATATCTATATAAAGGACTAGACTGTATGCAGGCTGTTGTCGGTGGCATAAATACGAATTACGAACTTGCGGGCGAGGGAGAACCGCTCGTGCTCCTGCTGCACGGATGGGGCTCGAGCCTCGAGCCGTACCGCCCGACGATGGCAGTGACGGGCGAGAAGTTCCGTACGGCGGCGCCCGATTTCCCCGGCTTCGGAGGCACGTCCGAGCCGCCGGAGGAGTGGGGCGTGGACGACTACGCGGACTGGACGGAGAAGTTCGTCGCGTTCCTCGGCGCGGAGCGGGTCATAATTTTCGGACACAGCTTCGGAGGAAGGGTCGCGATAAAGCTCGCGAGCAGAGACCGGCTTCCGTTCACGCTCGAGAGGCTGGTGCTTATCGATAGCGCCGGGATAATCCCCGAAAAGAGCGCCGGAGATAAGCTGAAGGCCAAAATGTACAAGGCGGGGCGCTTGGTGATGACCTCCTCGCCGATGAAGAAGCTCTTTCCGGGCGCGGTGGAGAGCATGAGGCGGCGCGTCGGCTCCGCCGACTACAACGCGGCCTCTCCGCTGATGCGGCGGGTGCTCGTGAACACCGTAAACGAGGACCTCGAGCCGCTGCTTCCGAGAATAAAGGTCCCGACGCTCCTGATATGGGGCGAGAACGACACCGCGACGCCGCTCTCGGACGGGAAAACGATGGAACGCCTCATCCCGAACGCGGGGCTCGTCACGCTGAAGGGCGCGGGGCACTACTCGTTCCTCGACGACAGGTACACATACGAGAGGGTCATAAGATCCTTTCTGAAGATAGGGATGGCATAGATGGTTTTGACGGTTTATATCCTCGCGGCCGTTATCTGGGCGATAACGGCGTATGAGACGCTCCGGCACGAGCTTCACATGTTCCAGCAGAGCGGCTACAAGATAAAGACATACTTTTTACGGACGTTCGAGAAGCCGAAGGCTTTCCTTCCGTATCCGCTGCTTGTGGCGGCAAACCTCGCGGCGCTCGTGGTATACCGCTATGGATACGGCGTTTTCGGCGTCATGGCCTCGGCGCTCGCGTGCGGGATATTCGCGTTCTTTATGATGCCGAAGCCCGCAAAGAAGCCGCTCGTGTGGACGGCGCGCGTGAAGCGCCTCGCCGCGGTCTGCGGCGTGCTGCTGCTTGCATCGGCGCTGCTGCCGGCGTTCCTCCTGCCGAGATACGCGGGCGAGCTGTGGAGCGGGCGCGCGCACTTTATATGTGCGTTTGTGACGGCGCTCACGCCGTGCGTCGTCTCGCTTGCGTGCGTCATCAACTCTCCGATGGAGAAGGCTATAAACAATAAGTACATCAACGAGGCGCGGCGTATCCTCGCGGACATGCCGAACCTCACCGTCGTCGGCGTCACCGGCAGCTACGGAAAGACAAGCGTGAAGAACTACCTCGCGGCGCTCCTCTCCGCAAAGTACAACACCCTCGCGACGCCGGAGAACTACAACACTACGCTCGGAGTCGTCCGCACCGTCCGCGAGAGGCTGAAGCCGACGCACGAGGTTTTCGTCTGCGAGATGGGCGCGCGGCATGTAGGGGACATCAAGGAGATATGCGAGCTCGTGCATCCAGACTGCGGCATCATCACCGCCGTCGGCGAACAGCACCTCGAGACCTTCGGCTCCCGTGAGAACATCCGAAGGACGAAGTACGAGCTTGCGGACGCAATACCGCCCGAGGGCGGGCTCTTTGTCAACATAGACAGCGACGGCATATCCGCCGAACCTCCGAGACACGGACACTTCACCTACGGCCTCGGCGAGGGTGCGGAGTGGCGCGGAGAGGTCATATCCGTCTCTCGGAAGGGGAGCGCGTTCCGCGTGACCTCGCCGGACGGGGAAACTGCGGAGTTCGAGACGCCGCTCATTGGCGCGCACAACGTCCAGAACCTTGTGGGCGCCATAGCGTGCGCGCACTCGCTCGGCGTACCGCTCGAGGATATGCGCCGCCCGCTCCGGCGGCTCGAAGCGGTCGAGCACAGGATGCAGCTCATACCTCGCGGAGACGTCACCGTCATAGACGATGCGTACAACTCCAACCCAGCCGGCGCCGCCGTGGCGCTAGAAACTCTGGGCCTCTTTGAGGCGCAGAGGATACTCGTCACGCCGGGCATGGTCGAGCTCGGCGAGCGCGAGAAGGAGCTCAACCGCGAGCTCGGTGAGCGCGCCGCCGCGCACTGCGACGCGGTAGCGCTCGTCGGCGCGAACCGCGCGGCGCCGATAAAGGAAGGACTGCTCGCCGCGGGCTTCGACGAGGGGAAGATATATGTCGCGCCCTCGCTTGACGACGCGATGAAGTGGGTCTACGCCCTTCCGGGCGCGGAGAAGGTCATACTTCTCGAGAACGACCTGCCGGACAACTACTGATGAGAGGTGCAGCATGAACATACGAGTCGGACTTTTTTTCGGCGGAAAGAGCGTCGAGCATGAGGTGTCGGTCATAACCGGCCTTCAGGCGGCACAGAACATAGACCGCTCGCGCTTCGACGTGATACCGATATACATCACAAAGCAGGGGGAGTTCTACACCGGCGACGAGGTGGGGAGAATAGAGAGCTACCGCGATATTCCGACGCTGCTCCGCCGTTCGACGAGGATAAACCTCGTAAACGACAACGGACGCGTCTGGATGGTGCGCTATCCCGCAAAGCGCTTCGGGTCGAGCATCGTTGGAGAGCTCGACGTCGCCCTGCCCGCCGTTCACGGCACGAACGGAGAGGACGGGACGCTTCAGGGTTTCTTCAACCTCATAGGGCTGCCTTACGCCGGATGTGACATACTTTCAAGCGCCGTCGGAATGGACAAATTCGTGCAGAAGTGCGTCCTGAAGGAGTGCGGGATCCCGGTCCTTGACGCTCTGCGGCTCCGCTCCGGCGACAAGGCGGCCGCGGAGAAGATAGAGGAGAAGTTCGGATACCCCGTCATAGTCAAGCCGATAAACCTCGGCTCGTCGGTGGGAATAAGCGTAGCGCACGACCGCACGGAACTCGAGGACGCGCTTGAGCTTGCGGAGACCTTCTCGGAGCATCTGCTTGTCGAGCCCGCCATAGAGGAGCTTGTCGAGATAAACTGCGCCGTCCTCGGCGACGGGAACGGCGCTGTCGCGAGCGAGTGCGAGCGCCCGCTCGGCACGGACGAGATACTGTCCTATGAGGACAAGTATGTCGGCGGAGGGAAGAAGACCTCCGGCGCGTCGAAGGGAATGGCGACGCTCGGCCGCGAGCTCCCCGCGAAGATATCCGACACCATGCGCGACGAGATACGCTCGCTTGCGCTCCGCGCATTTGAGGCGCTGGGGTGCAGCGGCGTCGCGCGAATAGACTTCCTGCTCGACGGCAGGGAGAAGAAGATATACCTCAACGAATTCAACACGATACCCGGCTCGCTCGCGTTCTACCTCTTTGAGGCGGCCGGGATGAGCTATCGGGATATGCTGACGCGGCTTATCGGAATAGCGCTCGACCGCGCCCGCCGCGAGCAGAACATCACATATTCGTTTGACTCGAATATTCTCGCGTCCGCAAGTCTGGGCGGCGCAAAGGGGAGCAAGGGAGCAAAGCGCTGACGCTTTTCGCGGGAAATCGCGCTCGCTTCGCAATTCCCAAACAGTCAGTAGACCGTTTGGGATTCTGATGCGCCCGGTAGAGGGTCGGATGCGGTATAGGTTCGAGGACCCCAGGATCAGCAGAAAGTCGGTACGTCGGCGCTTTGCGCCGAGGTCTTATGCGCCCGGTAGGGGTTAAGCGCGGTATATGTCGGCGGGCGCATTGTCGCCGGAAATTTACCGATTGGACTTATTTCGCCGCCTTCGGCGGCGAAACTCTGCGAGGCATGAACGATAAAAGCACACCGCGAAACGAGAGTTTTGCGGTGTGCTTTTTGTTGAAAGATGTGTCTTAAATTCTCGACCTTGCCTTATGCTCTTGGTCAAAGGCACCGTTTGCTTATTGAGGTGTTGTCCCGCAAAGTCAGCACGGGGGAAGGTCGTTCTCGGCGGGGCGGAGCTCGAGGTCGTAGCGCTCTATCTTGTGGTTGAGCCGTTCAAGCGCCTCCTGCATATCGGCTATCCGCTCCATAAGTTTCGTTCGCTGTTCAACGAGTATGTCGCGCCTCTCGCCCGCGGTGTGTTCACCCTCGCGGAAAAGAGCGACGTAGCGGACGAGAGCCTCGATCTGCACTCCCGCGCCGCGCATACACTTCGCAAGCTCTATCCAACGGCAGTCCGCTTCGCTGTAATCCCGTATGCCGCCGGAGGTGCGGTGCACCTCCGGGATGAGGCCGACCCGCTCGTAGTAGCGGAGGGTGTCTGGCGAAAGACCGTACTTTTTGGATACTTCCGCAATAGTCATTGATATTACCTCTTTGAAAGAATATCTGCAAATTTAGTCATTATATCGGGGATAGCGATACCCTGCGGACAGATGGACATGCAGGACCCGCAGCCGATGCAGGCGGAGGGCAGCTCGTCCGGTCCCATCGCCTGAAGCATGAAGCTGAGTGCCGCGCCGCCGCCGTTGGATGCCTCGTTGTACATCGAAATGAGCTTGGGAATGTTGAGCGACTGCGGGCAGCCCTCGGTGCAGTAGCTGCATCCGGTGCAGGGGACGAGGGTGAGCTTCTTTGCTATGACCGCGTCGAGGACTGCGGCCTCCTCGGGAGAGAGGGGCGAGGGGGCAGAGAACGTCTTGACGTTGTCCGCAAGCTGCTCCGGCTTTGTCATGCCGCTGAGACAGACCTTGACGTTTTCGAGCGACGCGACGAAGCGGAACGCCCAGGACGCTATGCTGTCGTCCGGACGGAGCGCCTTCATCGCGGCCTCGTCCTCCTCGTCGAGCTTTGCGAGGCTGCCGCCCCGGCAGGGCTCCATGACTATGACCGGTATCCCACGGCTTGTCAGCAGCTCATACGCGCCCTTCGCGTCCTGGAGCCGCCAGTCGAGGTAATTGAGCTGCATCTGTACAAACTCAAAGGTTCCGGCAGGGAAGAGGTCGAGGAACTTTTCGAGCGTGTCCTTGCGGGCATGGGTGGAGAAGCCGAGGTGGCGTATCCGACCGAGACGCTTCTGCTCGAGCAGGTAGGGCACGACGCCAAGCTCGCCGTTCGTGTAGAAGCCGAACGAGCTGTCGCAGACGTTGTGCATAAGATAGAAGTCGAAGTAGTCGACGCGGCAGCGCTGAAGCTGGCTCTCGAATATCTCCGATATCGAGCCTATCGTCTCTCCCGCGAGGTAGCCCTGGAATCCGAGCTTGCCGTCCTTATAGTTCATCATGTGGCCGGGCAGCTTTGTCGCCAGATAGAAGCTGTCGCGCGGAAGCTCGCTCAGCACCTCGCCGACGAGAGGTTCGCTCTCGCCGTTGTGGTAGCGGAAGGCGGTATCGAAGTAGTTGACTCCCGCCGCATACGCGTCAAGGATCATCTTTCTTGCGGCCTCGCGGTCGATGGGACCGCGCTCGGCGGTGGTGGGGAGGCGCATATTGCCCATGCCTAGACGGGAGACCCTTTTGCCGCAGAATTCGTTATAGATCATGTGAGTACCTCCGTTTTATGTATATTTAAACTTGTCGGGCTTGTTGGGAACACTGTTCACTCGCCGAAGAGCGCTGCGGCGGCGCGCATGTTTTCGCGCACCGAGACGCCGAAGGGGCACCGCTCTTCGCAGGAGCCGCACTTGACGCACTCGCCTGCCTTGTGGTCGAGCAGCGCGTAGTGGCCGCGCACCGACGGCTCGTCGCTCTGCCGCGCGAGGTCGTAGTACTTCGTCACCATGGCGACGTCGATGCCGACGGGGCAGGGCGCGCAGTGCGTGCAGTAGAGGCACCGCCCCTGCCAGTTCACGCGCGGGAAGCCGGATAGGGCGGCGGCGTAGTCGCGCTCCGCGTCCGGCGTTACTTCGTATGCAAACGAATCGGCGAGCTGCTCCGCATCCGCCGCGCCGGAAAGGATGCACGCGACCGCCGGACGAGTCAGCGCATAGTGGATGCACTGCACGACGGTGAGCGGAGTGCCGGCGGGGGAGTCGTTCCCGAGAAGGAGACCGCCCGCGAACGGCTTCATCACCGTCACGCCGACGCCGAGACGCTCGCACTCATGGTACAGCTCGGCGCGCTTCGGCTCGAGAGCCATCGACTCCTTGTCGAACTTGTAGTCCCACACCACTTCGCCGGAGGGGACGAGGTCGTAGGCCGGGTTCACCGAGAACATCAGCACGTCGATAAGCCCGCTTCTCACGGCGGCAAGAGAGGTGTCCGGGTCGTGGCTGCTCATGCCTATCGCGCGCACCTTTCCCTCGCTCTTGAGCTTGAGGAGGTACTGTGGCATTCCGTGCTCGAGGACGGAGGACCAGTCCTCGAGGTCGTCGACGAAGTGTATCATCGCGACGTCTATGTACCCAAACTTCCGGAGCAGGTCGTCGAATGCGGGGACAGCCTCGCTAAGCTCGCGCGTGCGCTTGTACTGTCCGTCGAGCCACGCAGAGCCGAAGTGCCCCTGAATGACGAACTTTTCGCGCCGTCCCTTCAGTGCAGACGCGAGCCGCTCACGCGCGCCGGGGTCGGGGGTGAACAGGTCTATGTAATTGGCGCCGTTCTGCTCCGCGAGGTCTATCATGGCCCCCACGCCCGCCTCATCCTGATGGACGAACGCCTCACAGCCGAGACCTATTTCGCCGACGGATATGCCGGTCCTTCCGAGTTTTCTTGTGTTCATATCGTTACCTCCGTATATGTTTCAGCCTGTGACACAAGTATATACCTTGGAGCGGACTCTAAGTCAAGCGATATTTGCATCGCTGAGGAAAAATGCGGCATAAGCTGTCGCAGGCCGCCGTTTTTTGACAGAATCGAGCGGCGCGGGCATATAGCCCGCGCCGCTCGATGTTATGGGAAACGTATATCGGAAGTTAGCTGAAAAAACGTTCTATGCCCGTTCCTTGCCGTGCAGCCTCCGCATGAGCCGCGCGGCGGCGTCTCCGTCAAGAAAGCGCATAAGCGCCGAGGCACTTTCCCGAGTGAACGCGCCATGCGGGACGCGCTCCGCGAGGCGCAGAAGCGCCGCGTCGCCGAGAAACGGCGCGAGCGCGAGGACGTCGTCGGGCGTGACAGCGCCGGAGACACTTCCCGCGAGGCGGTCCGCCTGCTCCGCGCGGAGAAGCGGCGCGATCTCGGTGAGCTCCCGCATGTCGAGCGCCGGAGTGCGTCCCGCCTCGGCGTCCGATATTATCTCCGCCGCGCGGCGGCAGCCGAGGATATATTCTGTCGATGTTCCGAGCAGCGCCGCGAGCGCGCCGAGCGCCGACGCGTCGGGACTGCTCAGACCCGTTTCCCTTAATTAAAGATATTGTTGGGTAAAAAAAGAAAGGTCAGTCGATTTTGCCGATGAAGCGGTAGTAGA
>CANRIN010000019.1 GCA_947630675.1 uncultured Clostridia bacterium
CTCGACCGCGTGATGGCGGACAGGAAAATAGGACTCGGGACCCTCGCGGCGCGCGTGGGCATCTCGAACGTCAACCTCTCTAAGATAAAGACCGGCAAGGTGAGCGCGATACGCTTCTCCACGCTCGAGGCGATATGCCGCGCGCTCGACTGCCAGCCGGGGGACATCCTCGAGTACTGGCCCGACCCCGAGGACCCACCCGCGTCCCCGAACGCCCGCGGCTGAACACGGTCGCTGTTACTATAAAATAAAATACGGAGGACGCCGGCGGCGTCCTCCGTATTTTATATCGGTAAAATATCGCGGTGTCTCTCCCGGTGGTGCGCGTCACCTCGCGCGTCTCATTCCCACTGCCGAGAACGCCGCCGCACCGAGAGTCAGCACGGCAAAGCAGCCCGCGGTGATGAGGAACTGTCCCTTGAGGACGTCGGTGAACGCGCCGAAGGCTCCGCCGAGCCACGGCGTCACAAAAGCGCCGACACTCTGGAACACGAGCACGAGGTTTGTCGCGGTCTCGCCCCACGCGCCGAAGCTCCGCGAGGTCTGCTCCTGAATGAACGGCATGAAGATGAGGTAGCCGTAGCCTAGCACGAACGCCCCTATCCACACCGGTATAAGCCCGCCCGCAAAGCCGCCGAGGAGATTCCCCGCGGCGCATATCGCAAACGCCAGCACGAGAGTCCAGCCGCCGAGCTTTGCGCGGAGCTTTCCGTAGGTTAGTCCCGCCGCAAACGAGCCGAGCGACAGGAAGGTTATGGCGACGCTCCCCTCCCGCGCGGTGCCGAACCCGCTGTCGGTGATGAGCGTGGACGCCTTTATAACATACATGGTCGCGAGCATGACCGCCGTGAACATAAGTATCCCGAGTCCCCAGACGCCGGCAGGGAGCATGCGGCGCGGACGGGCGGCATTTGATGCGCCGTCGCTCGGCTCGGGCGGCGTGTTTCCGTCCCTCGGCACGGCAAAGAGGACGAGCAGCGCCACCGCAAATCCCAGGAAGTACACCGAAAACGAAACGTTCCACCCGAAGACAAGGAGCTGTCCCGCGATAAAGGTCGAGGCGGCGCTTCCGAGCCCGGATATGCCTCCGTTGAGCCCTATCATCGTGCTCCGCGTCCCGCCGGTGAAGAAGCGGACGGTGAGCGTGAGCAGCGAGCTCATCAGCAGGCCGCAGCCTATCCCGAAGAAGCAGCGTGTGACGAATATCACAGGGAAAAGCGGCAGGAATATCGGTATGACGCCGCCCACAGCACAGAACATCAGCGCGAGCAGCATCGCGCCCTTGTGGCCGATGAGCTTCGCGAGGAGCTGTTCGCCGAGGACGCCGACCATCTGGAAGAGGGACGGGACCGTCGCGACTAGCTCTATCGTGGAGAGCGTGAGGTCCGGGAACGCCGCCGCCATCTCGGGCACGAGCCCGGTCACCGCGTTGAGCGAGGCCGACACGAGGCAGGTCGAGAGCAGCGCGGCCTTCAGCTTAAAGTTCCTGTTTTCGTCCATGCTTTCCGTCCCCCTGTTGTTTACGTGGTTTACCATTATTATACAGCACAGACAGCCGGGGCGCAAGCGGTCTCGGCAAATATCCGGGTCATGGCGGCGGTGCACGTATAAGGACGGCGTGATGTCACCTGCGGCGACTCTCCCGTGACTTGGTAGTTATAGACAGCTGCCGAAACTGTGTAAGAAAATAGGACGGAGCGGTGTAAAACACCGCTCCGTCCTATTTCTTGCGTTCGCCGGTTCACTTGCCTTCGGCCAGTCTGCGGGCCTCCTCGAGGCTTATGCCCTTTTCACGGGCTATCCTTGCGAGGTCGTCAAACTCGTACTTCACCCGCGTCACTCCGTATCCCTCGCTCACCTTGCGGCGGACGGTCCCCTCCGGAGTCTCGGCTGTCTCGATGCGGCGGTCGAGGACATAGCGGCGGAGCGCGGTCTCGCGCACGCCGATGGTGGTCGTGTGTCTGAAGATGAGCCGCACGATCTCATCCCTGTCCCGCTCGGCGCAGATGACGCATATCAGCGTGCCCGGGCGGGACTTCTTCATGCCTATCGGAACGGTGAAAACATCCTTCGCGCCGCCCTCAAAGAGCATCTCGGACGCGAAGCCTATCGCCTCCGCCGTCATGTCGTCCACGTTGCACTCGAGCTGTATCATCGTGTCCGCACGGCTCTCTGTCTCGCCGAGGAATACGCGGACGCAGTTTGCCACCGGGAAGTCCTTCATTCCCATGCCGTAGCCGACGGCGGCCACCTTCATCGGCGGCATGCTTCCGAACCGGACCGCAAAGTGCTTCAGGAGCGCCGCACCGGTCGGAGTGCAGAGCTCGCCGCTGATGCTGCCGCCGTATATCGGCGCGTCGCGGAGGATATACGCCGTCGCGGGCGCAGGGACCGGGAGGATGCCGTGCGCACAGCGGACTTTCCCGCTGCCGACGTGTACCGGCGAGACGACCACCTCATCCGGCGCGATGCGCTCCATCAGGAGGCAGACGGCCGCTATGTCCGCAACGGCGTCCATGGTGCCGACCTCGTGGAAGTGTATCTGCTCCACCGGCATACCGTGGGCGTGGCTCTCCGCCTCGGCGATGAGCCGGTAGACAGACAGGATATCCGAGCGCACCTTTTCGCTCACCGGCAGCGACGCGGCTATCCTCTCGATATCCGCAAGGCTGCTGTGGTGGTGATGGTGGTGTGCCTCTCCTTCGTGGTCATGGGTATGCTCATGCCCGTGGTCGTGCTCATGCGTGTGCTCATGGTCGTGGTCGTGGTCATGTTCGTGGTCATGGTCGTGCGGATGCTCGTGCGCGTGACCGCTGTCGTGGATAAGAAGGTGGATGTGCTCGTGGTCGTGGTCGTGTGGATGATCATGGTCATGCTCGTGGTCGTGGACGTCGAGCGACTCTTCCTCCTCGCCGTTTACCGTCACCGAGACGTGAGTACCGGTTATGCCGCATTTCGTCGAGGGCTCCGCCGTCACCGAAACGCCGGGTATCCCCAGCGCGTTCATTTCAGCGAGGAACGCCTCTCTGTCGGGCACGAGCTCGAGCAGCGCCGCGGCGAGCATATCGCCCGCGGCTCCCATTTCGCATTGGATGTACAGTGTTTTCATCATTCTTCCTCCCAGAAAAATATCGTAAGACGCAAAAAGGCATACACCGTCCGCTTATGCAGACGTGTATACCTTCGTTGTATACAGTAGAGTATGCCCCCGGGTCCTGTTCCGGCTTCCTGCCGTTTCGTGCTGTTACATTATATTATAGCCTTCATTCCGGCGGATGTCAAGAGCTCCGCATACGGCCGCGACGGATATCCGGGCCACCGTGGGGCGAACCGGGAGAGGGCGGCCGCCCTCTCCCGGTTGCCGTCGCCGTCTCACTTGCCCGCGCCGCGCGCCCAGCGTATGCACTGGTTTATCCGAGCGCCCACAGGCGAATCGCCCTGCTCGGGGTCGCAGGACCACTGCATGAGCTTTTCGCAGGGGATATCCTCGCACTCGCCGCAGTGTGTGAGCCCCTTCGAGAGACAGCAGAGCGCTATCGAGCACTCCCCGTAGAACGGGTGTCCCCCGGTCTCGAGACACCCCTTGCAGCCGTGCGTCTCCTTGAACTCGCAGCCGGTGCAGTGCAGCCCGCAGCAGCTGTCGATCTTCTCGGTAAATGTAAACGCCATATAATACCCTCCTTCGGCGCGGTTCCGCGCCTTGTTTTCTCCATTATACAAAGGGGAACACGACAGCGTAATGTCATGTTCCCCGAAAAATATCCGAAATTGTCGAACCGCGCACGGCTCATACTCCGTACTTCTCACGGAGGCTCCGCACCGTCCTGCGTACCCGCTCCACGAGCTCCGGCGGGTCGAGGACGGTCACCCTGTCCCCGAACGAGAGCACCCACCGCAATGCGTCCTCCTCCCGCGAGAACGCCCAGTGCGTCTCGAGGCGTCCGTCCTCGAGCACCTCGAACGACTTCGGGCCGCACTCCTCCACGAGGCGGAACTTCTCACCCGGCTCGTAGACCGCGGTGAAGGGGTAGTCGTTTGTGATGTTCGAGCCGAAGTTCAGCTTCTCCGGCGGCACCTCGCGCCGCTCGAAGCGCTCATCGGTCAGGACCGCGTCATACAGGCGGCGGAGCTTGTAGAGGCGGAAATCCTCCCTCGCGGGACAGTAGCCGAATAGGTACCAGTCCGCCCAGCGGAAGACCACGCTGTACGGCTCGACCGTCTTCTCCTCGTCCCCGCGCTCGTAGCAGTAGCGGAAGCGGACGCGGAGCCGCTCGTCTATCGCGCTTTCAAAGAGCGCGAGCTTCTGCGCGTGGTCGTCGCGGTAGAAGGATGCGAGGTCGACCGACACCTTCGTTTCCCCGGCGCGTTCCCCGCCGAGGCGTTCCTTCAGCTCGGATGCTCCGCGCGCCGCGGACACGCTCTCGAGCGACCCGAGCCCCGCGAGCAGCATCGAAAGCTCGCGCTCGCCGAGGCGCATCACCTCCGGCGCGCTCCCCTCCATGAGGGATATCCCTCCGCCCGCGCCCTGCCGCGTCACTATCGGCAGTCCGGCGCGGGCAATGGCGTCTATGTCGCGGTTTATCGTCCGCGTCGATACCTCGAAGCGCTCCGCGAGCTCCGCCGCCGTCATCCGGCCACGCCGCGCGAGGAGCGAGACTATCCCGAGAAGCCTGTCTGTCTTCAATGTGAAACCTCCGTGTCGTATGCGCGGCGCGGGAAATTTCGCGCCGCCGTTCTCTATTATCCGTGCTCCCGCTCCGCGAGCGGCGCGAGACTGCGCGCGGCGTAGGGCGCGCGGCTCGCGGGATACCGTCCCGCGCGATCGACAAGGAATGTGTCCGCGCCGAACGCCGCCGCGCTCGCTATGTCGCCCGCGGGCGAGTCGCCCACGACGAGGCATTCGCGCGGCTCGAACGGCACCTCCCGAAAGACATGCTCCCAGAACCCCGCGTTCGGCTTTATCACGCCTATCCGCTCGGAGACAAACACTCCGTCGAGGTACGGGAGAAAGTCATAAAGGCGCGCCGTCTGCACCGTCTCAAAGCCGTTCGTCGCGGCGTAGAGCGCGGCTCCGTCCTCGCGGAGGCGGCGCATGACGTCCCGCGCCTCGGGGTAAGCGTTCCGCCCGCGCGACATCAGCTCCCAATAGCGGCGCACGAGCTCGTCCGTCGGGGCGAGGAAGCCGCAGCAACGGCGCATCTCGTCGAGCTCGTCACGGACAAAGCGGCGGTAGCGCTCGTGGTAGGTGCGCTGCGCCTCCGCGCCGCCGTCCCGGTCGAGGCCGTGGAAGGTCCACCAATAGCCGTCCCGCTCCCACAGGCGCTCAAGCGTCTCGGGCTCGAGGAACATCCCCTCCCCGGCGAAGAGCGCGCGGAAGACGTCCCGCTTGTCCGCACCGTAGTCGAGGAGCGTGTAGTCCACGTCGAAGATGTAGCATTTATAGCGCTTCATGCGGCGTCCCCTCCGAAAAAGATATTTTCGGCAGTATACCACACGCCGCCGCGCTTTGCAAGAGGAACTTGCGCGGTCACTCCTTCCCGCCGAAGCGGCGCATGAAAACCTCCGGGTCGAGGAGCGCGTCCGCGTTGCGGTTGAGCGTCTCCGCGTCCCAGTCCCACCACTTCACGCGCTCGAGCGTCTCTATCATCTCGGGCGTATATCTGTACCGCATTATCCGCGCCGGAACGCCCACAACGACGGCATACGGCGGGACGTCGTGGGTCACGACGGCGCCAGCGCCTATCACCGCGCCGTTCCCTATGACGTTCACCTTCGAGCAGTCGATGAAGGCGTAGCCGCCTATCCAGACGTCGTTGCCGATGACAAGCTTCGGCTTGCCCGTCATGTACGGATGCTTAGGGTCGGCCTCACAGCGCTCGCGGAAGCGGCGGCGGTTCTCCTCCGTGAAGAAGTCCTCCACCTCGTCGCTGATGAAGCTCATGTTCGAGTGGTGATCGACATGTATCATCGCCGTGCTGTTTATCGATGTGTAGCGGCCGATGCTCTCGATGTATCCGTCTATGCACGCGTCTACGACGCGCACGCCGAAGTAGCTCTGGCGGCCTATCTTTGTGCCGTACAACTCCCACTCGAAGGGGAGTTCCTTACCCTCGTCCTCAAAGCAGATGTAGTCGAGGACGTCGCGGGCTCCGACGCTTGCCGCGTCCTCGAGGAAGTCGTCGAGGTCGCCGTCTGTGACGGCGACGACGTAGTCCCGCTCTACGTCTACCGTGTCCGCAACGTGCCAGCTTCTCCCCTCTAGCTCGCGGAGCAGGCGGCGCGTCGGCGTCCCCCAGACCGCTATCTCTCTGCCGTCAAGGCAGTGCTCCAGGACCTGACTGAGTTTTGTTTTCATAAATATATCTCCTGAAAGATGTTGTATACTCAAAACGGGGCCGCAGTTGCATCCCCGTTTCATTCTTTTGCCTCGCAGAGTTTCGCCGCTTCAGCGGCGAAATAAATTCCGATCCGTAAATTTCGGCGGCGTGTACGGCGAAATTTACACCTCTCGCGTAGCGTGCGTCGATTTTCCGCCAAAGGCGGAAAACTCGGCGCGCAGCGGAGCGCCGCCGTCGGCAGGGCATTGCCCTGTTCGACGGTCTCGCGGCAAATTGGTAAGCGAGCGCAGCGAGCGCGATTTGCCGCGACTAATCGTCCTCTTCTACCCAGTCCCTCTCGACGTCGACCGTGGAGTAGTGCTCGTCGTCCTCGCGGATGTAGACGTTCTTTATCCCCGCGTTGATGATGAGCCGCCGGCACATCGAACAGCTCGTGCGGTTCGCGAGGACTTCGTTCGTCTTTGCGTCCCGCGCGGCGAGGTAGAGTGACGCGCCGAGCATCTCGCGCCGTCCCGCGCTGATGATGGCGTTCGCCTCGGCGTGGACCGACCGGCAGAGCTCGTACCGCTCGCCGGACGGTATACCCCTCGCCGCACGGAGGCAGAAGCCGATGTCCGAGCAGTTCTTCCGTCCGCGCGGGGCGCCGTTGTAGCCGGTCGACACTATCTCGTCGTTCTGCACTATCACCGCGCCGTAGCGTATCCGCAGACAGGTGGAGCGCTCGCAGACCGAGTCGGCAATGTCGAGGTAGTAGTTTATCTTGTCCCTTCTCACCGTCGATCACCCGCCGATGATTATTATCGTCGCGGTCATGACGCCGTCAACCAGCTCGTAGTAGATGCTGGCGGTCGTCTCCGGCTCGAGGCTGCCAAACGACGCGCTTGAGCCGGTGCCCGTGAGTATCGTCGTGTCATAGTCGACGTACACACGCTCCTGAACGCCGGTATCCGCGCGCTCCACGAGCAGCTCGCGGGTCACGGAATTCACGACGAGTATCTTGCCGCTGAAGTTGCCGGGGATGCTCTCCGCCGCGCTCACCTCTATCGACACTATCTCGTCCGCGCTGAGCGTCAGCGCCGCGTGCATTCCCTGTATCGCGGTTATCGCGACCTCCTTGCCGTCGCGCAGTATCTCCGCCGTCGGCGCGAGAGGATAGGTCGCGGTCGCACCGGTATCGCTCTCGACGGTGACGGTCGTGCCCGCGTCGGTGATGGATATGCCCTTTATCGTTCCGGAGAGGTTGCTCTCCACCGGATCGACCTCGATAAGCGTCACGCGCCAGTACTCGGTGGTTATCGTGAGCTCGTCGCCCACGCGGAGGCGGTCGACATATATCACGCGGTTGCTGCGCTCTATGCGCGGCGCCTTGTCCGCCTCGAAGGAAATAACGCCCTTCTCGCCGTCGGAATATGTGACCGACAGCGTTATCGTTTTACCGTAGGTTATTTCGTCAAGGACGCAGTCGCGCACGCTGCCGGCATCGTATGCCTCGATCGAGTCGACCGTGTTCACGGAAGAGGTCGAGGACACGAGCCGCATCGTGACGTACATTCCCTCCTTGATGTCCGCAAGCCGTGCGCGGACGCCGTTTATCGACACCAGCGGCGCGTCGGCCACGCGGCAGCTCGACGTGCTGCCGCCGGGCACGCTCTTTATCGTGACGGTCATGTTCGTCGTATTGACATTCGCGCGGACAAATCCGCCGCGCAGGTAGGCGGTATCCGTATCCGGCTCTATCGAGAGGACCTCGCCGCTGGCATTGTCCAGACGGATGTCGCAGCGGCGGCCGATAAATGTGCCGTTGAAGGACTTGGAGCCGCTCGGCAGGATGTACTCCACGTTTTCCGCGAGCTTCAGGGTATCGGGCTTGCCCGCATGCGTCTCGATGTCGATCGTGCCCGCCGTCCTGTCTATACCGGTGAGGAACACGCTCTCGTAGCGGCTGCCGCCCTCAAAGGAGACGGCGGCGAGCCTGCCGAGCGGGTCGATTATCGCGGTAGCAGAGGTGTAGTTCGACTCGCTGTCGTAGATCTCCGCACCGCCGGTCTTGCCGCCCGCGGCGTAGAGGGTCGCGCTGTCCGCGGTAAACTCCGCGGTGCGCGTTCCGGTGTCTATCTTCACGGTCTTGCCGTCAAAGCTCACGAGCGTTCCGGTGTAGCGCTGTATGCGCCCGGTATCCACCCGGACGGCGAACACCGCGCCGTTCCTCGAGCACACGCGGACGTAGCTGCCGGCAGTGAGCGCGGAGGTGTCCGCAATGCGGTTGTTCCTGTAGACAGCCGTCGCGGTCGAGAGCGGTATCCCGACGCTGCCGCCGGTAAAGTTGTCTATCGTGAGGAGCCCGTCCACATAGCTGAGGACGGTCCCCACCTGCACGTCGTAGTCCTCGTAGCCGGGGAGCTCGAGCAGGAGCGCATTGTCGTCCATGTAGTCCACGGCACGGCTGAACATCGTCGCCGAGTCCTCGCGCTTGATGTTGTTTTTCGGGTTGAAGTTGTGCTTGGTATCACCCTGTATGACGTCTATCCCGACGAGCGCCGAGACGTAGGGACGGCACTCGAGCGCTATGTCCGCCGCGTCTCCGAAATCCAGCACTATCGTCCCGGTCGGGATCGCCAGTCCGAGCGCGCGGACGAGGTACTTCGAGAACTCCTCGCGGGTGAGCGCACCGTCGAGCCTGCCGCCGAGGCTGAGGCTCCTCAGCTCGTCGGTCGTGACTATGCCCGCGGCGGCGGCGACCGCGAAGTCCTTCTGGGCCCATTCCGGCTTGCCGGACGTCGCGGCGTACACCCTCGTCTCGTAGTCCTTCGCCGCGGCCGCTGCGGCGGCATCGTCGAAGTCGCACATACGGACACAGAGCGCTATCGCCTGGGACGTTGTAAGCAGCACCTGCGGACGGAAGGTTCCGTCCGGATAGCCCTCGTACAGCCCGCGCTCGGTCATGGCGTCTATGTAGCTCGCCGCCCAGTGAGTGCTTGCGACGTCGGTAAAGGTCGCCGCAGACGCAGCCGGAACAAGCCCGACCGCCATGATGAGCGCCAGCACAAGCGCGACAGTTCTCTTTTTCATGATAAGACCTCCTATCCGGTTCCTACTACAAATTATAGCGGCTGTAGAGAGATTTTTCAACAATATATCGTATAAAATTTCTATTTCTTCTCGAAGCTGAGCCGGTCCTCGCCCGCGACCACGCATATATAAGTATGCCCGGTGCGGAGCGTGAGCGGTTCGCCGTCCTCATCCTCGAATTTGAAGGGCTCGTCCCACGCGCCCTTCGACCAGCTTATTTTCTCCCGCGCGCCGCCGGCAAGGAGCGTTCCGCCGCCCGAAGCGTTCTCGAGCTTTACGGTCATTCGGCCCGCCTTGTCGCCGGGTATCGCAGATACGGAAGCGTACAATACTAAGACGTTCTCAAAGGCAAGTTGTTCCCCCGTGTCCTCGTCAACGTGCGGCGCGCCGTACTGGCTGACGAGATATGCCTGCTTCTCGCTGTCGTACTCGAGTATCGCCTGCTTGTAGCTCGAGAAGAAGACACGGGCGTAGTCCGTCGCCTCGCCCGAGCCCTTTCTGTCCTCGTCAAAGGTCTGCTCGAACTTATAGCCCTCCGGGTGTTCGGTGCGGAGCGAGGTCCGCTCGAGGTACGCGTCGATCCGCTCGCCCGTCGTCATGGTCGAGTGCTCGTAGCCGTTGTTGCGGCGGCGGTCGGCGTCGAGGTAGAAGGTGTCGCCGGGGTTTCCTCCCCCGCGCACGTTGTCGACGCTCGCCTGCTTCCGGCTCCTTATCAGTGAGTACGCCTCCTCGCTGCCGCCGGCGTGGAAGAGTATCGCGTCATAGCCGCCGGCGATGTCGAGGTAGTACTTGCGTGTCGAACGGACGGAGCCTATCGTTCCGGCAGCGGTCGGGTCCTGATATATCGCGACGAGGCGGGTGATGCCGCCCTCCGCGACGACCTCAAAGAGTATGTCCGCCGCGCTCGTGCCGTACTGCGGCAAAGCCTGCTTGATGTTGTTTATCATCACCGCGACCGGCCTGTCGTCCGCCGACGCGTCCTCCGCCATTTCGAGGCCGGTGAGCGGGTCAGGGTTTGACGGCTCCTTGGACGGGGTCGGCGTGGGCGAGGGCGAAGGTGTCGGCGTCGGGGACGGCTTCGCCGTGGGCGTCGGCGTGGCGGACGCCTCCTCGGACGGCTCGGATGACGTTGCGGTCTCGCTCTCCCCGCATCCCGCAAGCGGGAACAGTCCGAGCGCGAGCACCGCCGCAAGGAGCAGCGCGGTCATTCTCTTCATACTTCCAACCTTCTTTCGGACCGCCGAGGCTCCGGCGGACGTTTTTTGCGGGGGTTTTCGTTCCGCGCCGACGCTTCGTGCGGCCGGCGTTTTGTCAGAACGGGTTTGAAAATGTCGATTGCACAAACGCAGAAAGTGTGCTAAAATTGTCTGGTACATCTATCGTATCGGAGGTGTGGTATGGAACAGGCCCGTAAAAACGTCGTTCGAGGGGAGCTTGAGACGAAGGCTTTCATTCTTTTTATGCTCCGCCATTTTGACGACGCCATCCTGCCCGAGACCCTCACCGGTCTCACGATGGACTATGTCTCCGACCGGCTCGAATACTCCGCCTGCCTCGAGGATCTGGTGACCCGCGGACTCGTGGAGCGGCGCGGCGAGCTTCTCGCCATTACCCCGCTCGGACGGCAGACGATAGAGCAGGTGGAAAACGTCATTCCCGCCGCCACCCGCGCCTACGCAGAGCAGGACGCGCGCCTTGAGCGCCGCGCGCTTGAAAAGGACGGATGTATCTCAAGCGAGATAGTCCAACACGGCGGGGGATACGTCGCGCGCCTCGGTCTCGACGGGGGCGACGGTCTCTCCCTTCACATCGAGCTCGAGCTTCCAAGCGCCGAGAGCGCCCGCGCGGCGGAGCGCGGCTGGCGCCTGCATGCGGAAAGTGTCTACCGCGACCTCATAAGCCGCCTTGTCGAGGGCGGCGCGGAACGGAGAGCGCCGGAGGCGTGACCCCGCCCGCAAATCTCATGCTTATATCGAAAACGGGGCGTGTCAAGCGCCCCGTTTTTTGCTCCGCCGGAAAGCTTTTCCCGCGGAGCTTTCCGTATGCCCGGCTCACAGTCCCTCGTCGAGCATTTTGTTTATCATTGCGATACAGTCGCGCGTCTGCTTGCCGCCGTCCGGATACTTCCGATATGCGGGCTCGACCGCCATATTGAGCAGCAGGTAGAGGTCGTACCACCACGCGCGGCGCTGTTCGTGCGCGTCGAGCGGCCCGCGTCCGTAGCCCGCGAGGAATTCGGGGTCTATCCCGGAGAACGTCCCCCGGAAGCCCACCTCAAGCAGCGGGTCTCCCCAGATGCAGCGCTCAAAGTCTATAAGGCCGACTATCTCTCCGTTCTTTACGAAGACGTTTGCCGACCAGATGTCCCAGTGTACGAGGCGCGGCTTGTCCACCTCGAGGAAGATGTCGCGGTCGCGGTCGAGCGCGTCGAGCACGCGGCTGTGGTCAAAACCTAGATCCATGCCCGCGTCGTCCGCGTCGAGAAGAGTTCCGCCGATGATATCGCGGAACGCCGTCGGCCAGTCCGGGCGGAGGCTCGACTTCCATGTAAAGAGGCCGTATCCCTCGCCGATTATCTCGTTTATCGTGCGCGTCATCGCGCCGATGCCGCGCCGGATGTGCGCGCGCTGCTCGTCCGTGATAGGCGTCTCCGGAGTGAGGAAGCTCTCGCCGTCTATGCGGTTCGAGAAGAACCAGTCTCCGGGGACGATGTCGTGGGAGTGGTCGTAGTAGAGCACCCGCGCGAGCGGCAGGCTCGTGCGGCTCGCGACGAGGCGCATCGCCTCGACCTCGCCGCGCATTATGCCGCGCTCGTAGCGCAGCACAGGGGTGCCGGTGGCGGGCGCGACCTTCAGGACGACCTTCTGTCCCGACCCGGTCGTGACATAGTATGCCGCGTTGAACTGTCCCTCGCCGGCTTCGCTCCACTCTATGGGGTCGGAGCCGAACGCGCGGCGGCATATCGCGCGCATCTGGTCATCGGTCACATACTGCTTTGTCGCGGAGCGGAAAAGTGCGGGATCCATCGTGTTCTCTCCTTTATGTAATATGTTTTGCGGATATGCAGGTCTCCGGACAGAAAGCTCCGTCCGGGGGCGTTACTTGGTCCCGAATATGCGGTCGCCCGCGTCTCCGAGGCCGGGGACTATGTAGCCGTGCTCGTTCAGCTTCTCGTCGAGAGCGGCGACGAATATCGGCACGTCGGGATACTCGTCATGGACGCGCTTCACGCCCTCCGGCGCGGCTATCAGGCACATCAGCTTTATCGAGCGGTCGGTATAGCCCTTCATGAAATGTATGGCGGCGGCGGCGCTGCCGCCGGTGGCGAGCATCGGGTCGACGATTATGACCTCGCGCTCCTTGATGTCGGAGGGCATCTTGCAGTAGTACTCCACCGGCTCGAGGGTGTCCGGGTCGCGGTAGAGTCCGATGTGGCCGACCTTCGCGGACGGGATTATCTCAAGCACGCCGTCCACCATGCCGAGGCCGGCGCGGAGGATCGGGACTATCGCTACCTTCCTGCCGGCTATCTGGCGGCACTTCGCCACGGCGACGGGGGTCTTTACATCGACGTCGACAAGCGGGAAGTCGCGCGTGACCTCGTAGGTCATGAGCATCGCTATCTCGCTGACGAGCTCGCGGAACTGCTTTACGCCGGTGCGCTCGTCGCGCAGTATCGACAGCTTGTGCTGAATGAGCGGGTGATCCATTACGGTGAAGTTTTCCATTTTTCCTGCCTCCTGTATATTACTTGGTTGTCTGGCGTTCAGGTATTGCCGGTGTTCGCGGCGGCTTCTTCACGTTCAAGCCTCTCCCGCTCCGCCTGCGACAGGCGCAGGTAGACCGGGCGGAGCGGGGGCACATCCTCGCCGCTCTCCATGAGCGCGGCGGCGGCAAACGCAACCCCGGCGGCGTCCTGCCGCAGAAGGTGCGGCGGCGCGAGCCGGCAGTCCTCCCCCATCTCTTTTAGGTAATTATAACATATTTCCGCGCCGTCTCCAACACAAATTATCGGTTTTCCCGTTTTTTTCGCAAATTCCGCCGCGCGGACGCAGAAGAGCGGCGCGGGAACGGCGGTGTCCGACGTGAGGCGCTCCTCGCCGAGGAATGCGGCTGCGTACACCTCGCCGCGCCGCGCGTCCATCGCCGCAAGCGTCACGGCGTCCGCAAGGACGCCGCCCTCGGTGAGGAGACGCGCCATCGCCTCGAGCGTGGATACGCCGACGGCGCGCGCGCCGGTGCCTTCGGCTATCCCGAGCGCCGTCGCGACGCCTATCCTCACGCCGGTGAACGACCCCGGGCCGTGGCTCACCGCTACGACATCGAAGCCGCGTATATCCAGCCCGGAGTTCCGGAGCATGTCGCGCACCATCGGCATAAGCGTGCGGGAGTGCGTCAGCCCCGCGTCCTGCCAGCTCCGCGCGCGGAGACGTCCGTCTATGTACGCCGCGCAGCTCGCCGCGACGGCGGATGATTCAAGCGCCAGTATCCTCATTTTTCCCTCCGTGTGACCGTCACCTCGCGCGTTCCGTCCTCCAGAACGCGGAAGTCAAGCCTTATCGTGTCCGCGCCGAACGCGCCGGGCGCGCGCTGCGCCCACTCGACGGCGCACACGCCGCCGCGCGCGAGGTAGTCCTCCCAGCCTATCTCGTAAAGCTCGTCCTCCCCGCCGAGGCGGTAGAGGTCGAAGTGGAACATATCGAGCCGCCCGCCGAGGTATTCCCCGACTATCGCAAAGGTCGGGCTCGTGACCCGTCCCGCATAGCCGAGACCGCGCGCGAGACCGCGCGCGAACGCGGTCTTTCCGGCGCCGAGCTCGCCCGTGAGCGCGAGAACGTCCCCCGCCGCGAGCGTCGCGGCAAACTCCTCCCCGAAGCGCTCGGTGTCCTCCACTGTGCGCAAAAGTATCCTTTCCATCACTGACCTCCCGTGGCGGTTCGGTTGCGGTCGGTCGACTGGAGCCATCCCGGCTTGGGGTGCCGCCGCACCGAGCTGACAAGCCCCATCGCCATGAAGGACGCCATCACCGAGCTTCCGCCGTAGCTGAAGAACGGGAGCGTGATGCCGACTATCGGCATTATCCCCACGCACATCCCGATATTCTCGAACACCTGAAATATCATCATCGACGCAACGCCGACGCACACGAGCGAGCCCATGCCGTTCCGCGCGCGCGTCGCGACCCACAGACAGCGGAAGATTATCGCGCCGAGCAGGAGCATTATAGCCATGCAGCCGATAAATCCCAGCTCCTCTCCCGCGACGGAGTAGATGAAGTCCGTATGCTTGGAGGGCAGCAGTCCGCGCTGCGTCTGCGTCCCGCTGTAAAGTCCCTGCCCGAACGCCTGCCCCGAACCGAGCGCTATCTTGGAGCGGCGGTTGTTGTAGCCGATGCCGAGCGGGTCTATAGAGTCGTCGAGGATGACGAGTATCCGCATCTTCTGGTACTCCGGGAGTATCCGCCACAGAAGCGGCGACACCGCGCCTATTGCGACAATGCCCGCGAGTATCCACCAGAGGCTCACCCCGCTTGCAAAGAACATCCCGAAAAATATGAAGACATATATCAGCGCAACGCCCATGTCGTCCGCAGCAAAGAGTATTATCGCAAACATCAGCGCGAGGTGGCCGACCATCATCCCGACCGAGAGCGGATGGTTTATCCGCTCCCGCAGGGAATACATCTGCTTTGCAAGGAGCAGGATAAAGGGTATCTTCACTATCTCGGCGGGCTGAACGGTTATGTTTATGCCGGGTATCTCTATCCAGCTCTTGTTGCCGCCGCGTTCGACGCCGATGAAGTAGGTGGACACGCAGAAGAGTATGTTGAACGCGAGTATCCACTTCCAATAGCTCGCGAGGTCGTCCAGGTCGAGAAGCGACAGCAGGATGAAAAGGGCCGCCCCGAGCACTATTCCCACGCCCTGAACGAGCAGGTAGCGCGAGGTATTCGCGCTCGTCGCAGCGGCGCTCGAGATAAGCACGAGTCCGAAGACGCTCGCCGCAAGGCAGAGCGCAAACAGGACCATATCCGCTTCACGGCAGAACTTCTTTATCCCGCGCAGTACGCGCATAGCCTCTCCGCGCCCCCCTCTCTCGACCCGCGGAAAGCCCTTTTCCCGGGCTCTCCCGCTTCGCATTTTGCTGTTATTATTGTATCGCGAAACGCCGTATCTGTAAACAAAATTTTTCTTCCCCTGCATATCAGCCTTTCCCGGGAGAGAAACTACCGATGCATACTTGTTTTGCAAATTCAGTCCCATAAGGAGGAAAAAGTCAGTGAATTCAACCAATTCTTTCACAAAACGGCTCGTTTCTCTGCTGTGTGCGACCGTCCTCACGACCGCCGCGATGCTCGCGGCGCCGCAGGCGAGCGCCGCTGACGAGACGCTGCCTTACGTTGAGACCTTCGCAAAGACCGCCGCTGCGGGGGACAACGTCATATTCACCTCGGACGACTTTATGAGCCACATCGTGGGCGACGCCGAGCTTCAGGGCATCGTGATAACCGCCCTGCCCCTGCCGGATGCGGGCGTGCTCTGCGTCGGCGACAGGGCGCTGCTCGTCGGCGAGGCCGTGACCGCCGCAAATCTCTCCGCGCTCACCTTCGTCCCCGCCTCGGATGGCGACCTGTCCGCGCGCTTCGGCTTTATACCGGTGTTCTCGAGCGGCGCGGGCGTTCAGACGAGCGTCACCGTCGCGACGCTCGTCGAGGAGAACCACCCGCCGGTCGCGGAGGACGCGCAGTTCGAGACGATAAAGAACATCGCCCTCACCTGCGAGTTTCCCGCAAGCGACGCGGACGGCGACGAGCTCGCGTTTTCCATCGTGACCCAGCCGAAGAAGGGTACGGTCGCCATATGCGAGGACGCGCCCGGCAAGTTCGTCTACACTCCCAAGGAGAACAAGACCGGCACAGACTCGTTCACCTTTATCGCCTCCGACCCCTCCGGCGCGCAGAGCGCGACCGCCAAGGTGACGATAAAGATAGTCAAGAACGCCGCGAAGATGACCTACGCCGACATGGACGGCGACCCCGCGCACTACGCCGCGCTCAAGCTCGCGGCGGACGGCGTCCTTATCGGGCGCAGGATAGGCTCGAGCTACTACTTTGAACCGGAGGCGGCCATGACGCGCGGCGAGTTCGTCGCCCTCGCGATGACCTGCCTTGATATAGCGCCCGACCTCTCCGGCGCTTCCGCCGGCTTTGCCGACGACGCGGAGACGGCGGCGTGGCTCCGCCCGTATGTCTCCGCCGCCGCAAAGGACGGCATCGTGAACGGCAAGGAGAAGCCGGACGGCTCGCTCGTCTTCGGCGCAGCGGACAACGTCACGCGCGCCGAGGCCGCGGTCATACTCGCGAATGCGGTCGGGCTCGTCACGACCGCCCCCGCGCCGGCGGCGGCCGACATCGACGCCGTGCCCGCATGGGCGGAGAACTCGGTGGCTCTCGCGAGCGCAAGCGGCATCATGAGCCTCTTTGACGACGGAACGATACGCCCGAACGCCGCCGTCACCCGCGCCGACGCCGCCGAGATGCTCTGGAGCGCCGTCGAGGTGAGCGAGGAGCTCGGGGAGCAGGGTCTGCTCGAGACCGCGTTCAGGTAAAAGGAAGGGCAGAGGACGCAAAAGGGCGGCGGCACATTCGTGCCGCCGCCCGGTGTATGACATGCTCTGCACCGCGCTCACGCGGAGCATACGGGTACCCGTAAGGCGTATGCGTAAGCCGCAGACGAATCCACGCCCGGCCATCACCCCCGCAAAGCGCGCCGCGATCCGCGCGGGGCTATTGCGCTACTCGTCAAACCGTACATACAGTGTCAGGGTGTACTGCTCGCCCGAACCGTCCTCGTTTTCACTGAAGCGCAGCGTCAGCCGGTAGCTGCCCTCCCTGGCCACCCCGTCGCAAATAACGTACGGGACGGTGGCGTATCTTTCCGGGTCCTCCACCCCCAGCATCGGATAGATATAGTTTTGGCGGATGTACTCCCGGGGAAAGGCAAAGTGAGCCGAGACCGCGCTGTTTTGCGTCCAGCCGTTTCCGTCCCACTCGCGGAGGTCCGCTTCCCCGCAGTAGAGCCACGGCATTTCATCCAGCTGCGTCGTTACGCCCAGGACAACGGAATGGTCCGTTCCGAGCGTTCCGACGGACGCCGCAATTATATCAATGTCATTCCCGTCGGGCTCGGGGATCTCCACGGTATGCGACACCTGAAACAGCTGCTCGCCGGTGCTGAACCTGCCGTCCTCGTTCTCGGTAAACTCCCTGAAGAAGTAGGTGATGCGGTACTCTCCCGGGTCGTACCACGGTATGCACACCGGCAGGGAGTACTCCCCGCTTTCCACCCTAAACGGTATCTTTTTCGGAACGGCGGTTGTGGAGCCTCCGTAGACAACATCGCTGTAAAACTCCCACTCTCCGTCCCGTTTCTTCTCTATGAGCCCCTTTTTGTCGCGGGCATCCGAGCTTTCGTGAACGGTGCTCACGTTCCTGTACCAGCCCGAGGTCAGAGCTAACTGCATCCCGTCCTTCACCTTAAAACTGACGTCCCGGCATAGATCCTCCCCCGAACACTTTGTCGGGAAAATGCAGACGGGCGACATGATGTCCGTATCGCCCTCGAGGCCGACGATCTCCTCCGTGTCCGACGCACAGTAAAACCGTACGGCGCTTATGTCCTCCCCGCTGTCGGTATCCCCGCCGCAGCCGAAAAGCGCGGTGGCGGCAAAGACGGCCGCGAAAACCAAACAGAGCCTTTTCAGAATTTTCATATCGTCATTTCCCTCCGTCTACGCTATCCAATACGGATTTGGCGTCATCAACAGGGTGAACGGCTTCTTTCGGTTACATTATATCGCAATTTTGCGGATTTTTCAAGGCCTTTGCCGGAAAATGCGGGCGGCTGTTCCGGGGTTGTCAAAACACTCAAACGCTCCTTCGGAGCGCCCGGGAACCGCAAAGCGCCTTTCGCTTTCAGCGGAAAACACACAGTTTTTGTCTGTACTTTTCCTCCTGCCTATGATATAATAGGCGTGGAAAAATAGTAACCGCTTACAGCGGTACACGGCATTATAAGGAGGAAAAACAGATATGGGATATGTAAACGTCAAATGGGACCTCATCGAGAGCTTTGTCTACGACGTCTTCTGCCGCTACGGCATCCCCGCCGAGGACGCGAAGATCTGCACCGACGTCCTGCTCGAGAGCGACCGCAGGGGCATCGAGAGCCACGGCGTCAACCGCTTCAAGCCCATCTACCTCGACCGCATAAAGGCCGGTATCCAGAAGCCCGTGACCGACTACAAGGTCATCCGCGAGACGCCCACCACCGCCATCGTAGACGGCGGGGACGGCATGGGTCAGGTCGTCGGCTACAAGGCTATGACGCTCGCCATCGAGAAGGCGAAAAAGTACGGCATGGGCATGGTCACGGCGCGGAACTCCACCCACTACGGCATCGCCGGCTACTATGCGACTATGGCGTCCCGCGCGGGCTGCATCGGCATCACCGGCACGAACGCGCGCCCGTCGATAGCGCCGACCTTCGGCGTCGAGAACATGCTCGGCACGAACCCGCTCACCTTCGGCATCCCGTCCGACGAGGCGTTCGACTTCGTGCTCGACTGCGCCACGTCGATAACCCAGCGCGGCAAGATAGAGAACTACGCCCGCAAGGGTCTCCCGACCCCGGCGGGTCAGGTCGTCAGCGAAAACGGTGAGGCCCTCACCGACTCGGAGGAGATACTGAAGCTGCTCGTCTCCGGCGGCGCGGCGCTCACCCCGCTCGGCGGCATCGGCGAAGACCTTGCGGGCTACAAGGGCTACGGCTACGCCACCGTCGTCGAGATACTCTCGAGTGCGCTCACGAGCTCCGGCTTTATGAAGGCACTCACCGGCATCGGCCCGAACGGCGAGAAGGTCCCCTACCATCTCGGCCACTTCTTCATAGCGATAGACACGAACGCTTTCGTCGGCGAGGAGGAGTTCCGCCACAACGTCGGCGAGGTGCTGCGTGCGCTCCGCGCTTCGAAGAAGGCGCCGGGACAGGACCGCATCTACACCGCGGGCGAGAAGGAATATCTCACCTGGCAGGAGCGCAAGGACACCGGCGTTCCGATCAACGACTCGGTGCAGAAGGAGCTCATCGCCGTCCGCGACGAGCTCGGGCTCGACTATCACTTCCCGTTTGAGGACTGAGGTGCGCGCTATGACGACAAAGGAGCTTGCGCTTCAAAAGCACTATGAGTGGCGCGGAAAGCTCGAGACCGGAGTGCGTAGCCACGTGAGGAACGCGGAGGATCTCACCCTCGCGTACACCCCCGGCGTCGCGGAGCCGTGCCTCGAGATACAGAAGGACATCAACAAGAGCTACGAGCTCACCCGCCGCTGGAACACCGTCGCCGTCATCACGAACGGCACGGCGGTGCTCGGTCTCGGCGACATCGGCCCGGAGGCGGGGATGCCCGTCATGGAGGGCAAGTGCGTGCTCTTCAAGGAGTTCGGGGACGTGGACGCCATTCCGCTCTGCGTCCGCTCGAAGAGTATAGACGAGATAGTGAACACCTGCGCGCTGCTCGCGGGCAGCTTCGGCGGAATCAACCTCGAGGACATCGCCGCGCCGGACTGCTTCGAGATAGAGCGGAGGCTTCAGGAGCGGTGCGACATCCCGGTGTTCCACGACGACCAGCACGGCACGGCGATAGTCGTCGGCGGCGCGCTGATAAACGCGCTGAAGCTCGCGGGCAAGAAGCCCGAGAACTGCCGCATGGTTATAAGCGGCGCGGGCGCGGCGGGCAGCGCTATTGCGCGCTTCATGCTCGCGCTCGGGATAGGCGAGATAATCATGAACGACCGCGAGGGTCTGCTTTCGGCGGACGACCCGAACGTCTCCCCCGCGCGGCGCGAGATAGCGTCGCTCACGAACCCGAACCACGTCCGCGGCACGATAGCGGACGGACTGCGCGGCGCGGACATCTTCGTCGGCGTGAGCGCGCCGGGGCTCGTGACGAGCGAGATGGTCGCCTCGATGAACGAAAAGAGCATCGTCTTCTCGATGGCAAACCCCGTCCCGGAGATAATGCCGGAGGAGTCGAAGAAGGGCGGCGCGTTCATCATCGGCACCGGCCGCAGCGACTACCCCAACCAGATAAACAACGTCCTCGCCTTCCCGGGCGTGTTCCGGGGCGCGCTTGACGTCCGCGCGAGCCGGATAAACGAGGAGATGAAGCTCGCGGCGGCGCACGCGCTCGCGGCTTTCATCCCCGAAAGCGAGCTCAGTCCGACGCGGATAATCCCCGGCGCGTTCGAGCCGGGCGTCGGCGCGGCGGTCGGCAAAGCCGTCGCCGAGGCCGCGCGGAGGAGCTGCGTCGCGAGGGCGTGACGCGGTTCCATAACTCAGCAACAAAGGGAGCGGACAAAGTCCGCTCCCTTGCTCGTTTTTTGTATTTTCATATTGTTTTTTTCGGCGGCATGCACGTCGAAAAAAACTCCTTGCGCGGAGCGCGCTTCGAAGCGCCTCAGGCGCGAGGAGCGAAGCGAAGCGTTATTGCAACAAATACGGGCGCCGAAGCGCCCGTATTTGTTGCAATAATTTTACGCTTCCGTGCGGTCCCTGACCTCCGGCAGCGGGCCGAAGCGCTCGACCCAGCTGCGCGTCGGTTCGACCGTGCCGATAACTTCGTCGAAGTTTTCCGGGTTCACGATGACCCCGCCGCCGGCTACGATGTCGACGATCTCCGCGTCGCGGTGGTCGCCCCAGATGACCTGCATGAAGTACGGGCCATGGGCATCGTCATTCTTGTTGTTTCTGTACCAGGTTCTGCAGAACGAGGCCGTGTCATCTGCTCCAGTCATCTTCATGGCGCGCGCGCCGTCCGAGAACATTATGTCGCGTACGATATCGTCCTTTGTATAGTCAAAACGGCCGTAGACTACCGTACACTCCTTCATGTCGATGCGGTTGAGTGTCAGCGGCTCGTCGTCCTCGTGCCAGTACGGCACGCGCGCCGCTATCTCAAAGCCGAGCCATGTCTTCTTCACCACGATTATTTCTTCGGCGTCATATTCCTGAGTGCCCGTTTTCCAGTAGGATTCTCCGCCGTCAAAGAAGTTCCGGTTCAGACAGATAAATACCCCGGAGCTCTCCGACCACTGCTCCACTTCAAACCCGCCGTGATAGAGCTCCTCGCCCGCCTCGCGGTTCAGCTCGCCGTTGAGCCATTCCACGGCAGCGTCCCGGAATTCGTCCGGCTCGGTGATGCCTTTAAATCTGCGCCAAAGCGAATCGTGGACGTCGCTCTTTACTACCAACGCGGCGCCGGTCGCCACTATCGCGAGCGCGAGCACCGCCGCCACTCCTATCATGACGCGGCGCGCAAGGCTCAGCTTCCTTGCCGGCCTGAGCTTGTCCGCCGCGCGGACAAGCTCGTCGTCCGCCGCGTCGAGCGCCTCCAATATGTCCATTTTCTTCATTTGAAGCCCTCCTTTATGAGATATTCGCGCAGTTTTTCGCGCGTCCTGTGGAGCATTGATTTGACCTTTGCCTCGCTGTATCCGCGCCCCGAGGCTATCGACTTCACCGGCTCGAGGTACCAGTACCTGCGGAGGAACACTGTCTGTTCCTCGCCCTCAAGCGAGCGGATGAAGTCCCGCACCGCCGCGCGGAGCTCGTCCGCGAGGACCTCGTCCTCGGTGTCCCCGCCGGACGGCAGGCTCTCGCCGAGCTCCTCCAAGGCAAGCTCGGTCTCGCCTCCGCCGCGCTTCAGGCGGTTGTTGTCCCGCCAGCGCTTCAGCGCCGTCCGACGGGTGAGCTTTGCAAGGAACGTGCGGAGGTCGCCCGGGCGGTGCGGAGGGATGGCATTCCACGCCGCAAGCCACGTGTCGCCGACGCACTCCTCGGCGTCCCGCCGGTCGGGAAGTATGTTCCGCGCTATCGCCGCACAGTAAGCGCCGTACTTCTTGCGCGTCTGCTCCACCGCCTTCTCCGAGCGCTGCCGGTACAGCTCGAGTATTTCTTCGTCTTCCACCTTATCGCCTCCCCTACGCATTGTCCGAAGGGCCCTTCACCTGTATATCTTCCCGTTTGGATGGAAAAGTTTCGCGGAGAAGGAAAGATTTTATAAAATTACGGCGGGCGCTCTGCGTCCGCCGCTCGTGTCTGCCGTCTTCACCTGTGCGCTTCACACACCCAGATCGCCGACGCTCCGCCAGAAGTCCATGTAGTCGCGCTCCGGCAGGTCTCCCCCGAAGGCCATTATCTCGTAGTCCTCACCGCGCCAGCGGTACTCTATACCGGTCGTGCGGTAGCCGTTTTTCAGGTAGAAACGCTTCCTCCGTGCGCGCTCTACAGGGTTGGAGACGCCGGCCTCCTCTCGCTCGACGTCGACCATGATGCGCCGCCCGGCTTTCAGTGTGTGTATGGCTTCAAGCGCGCGGCTGCCCAGACCCCGGTCGCGCAGTTCCTCCCGGACGGCGAGGTAGATGATGTGCGAGACGTCGTTCCCGCCGTTCAGCAGGCAGGCAAGTCCGACGGGCTCCGTTCCGTCATATATCCCGAAAACCTCGCGGACGCCGGTCGTGTCACTTGCGAGCTCGTCGAGCGGGCGGCGCTCGTTTGATGGGAAGGAACGAACGTAAAGAGCGCCAAGCCCCCGAAAGTCTTTGCTTGTGGGTCTTATCCGGATCAGTGTCAGCATGCGGCGCCTCTTTTGATAGTGTGGGCGGGGCGCGCGCTGCCGCCCCGCCGATGCTTAGTGTATAGCATCGCAGAGGATATGTCAAGACAAGCAGTGTGCTCGGGCGGACGGCGGACGCAGTGCGTCCGCCGTCCGCAACTATTCACTCTTCACTTTTCACTCTTCACTGCCTGCTTCGCCCGGCTTACGGGAGAGGCGCGGAAATGCAGTGAAAAGTGAAGAGTGAATAGTGAAGAAGTAAAACATCGGTATGGCTTTGCCATACCGATGTTTTACGGAGGCAGCGAGCTCGAAGCCACCAGACCCGCCGTTCCGCGTTTTTTAATTCAATGTGTGGCAATATTCGCGGAGCGAATATTGCAGGCGAGGGCAGTAGAATGTCGGATTAGGAATATGTTGGCACCCTCGTGTTTCCGCACTATAATGTGCTCAAGGTCGGGCAATATTCGCGGAGCGAATATTGCGGGCGAAAGCAGTAGAGTGCCGGATGAAGAACAGGCTTGCGCTTTCGCTGTTCGCGCGGTTGATGTTGCCGCAGGCAACATCGCGCAGCCGGAATTCATTTCCGGCGAGCATTTCAATCGGAAGGGCTCCCAAACGGTGCTTCGCACCGTTTGGGAATTACTCGAACTCGCTAAATCACCCCACGCGACGGAGTCGCGCGGGGACCCCGTACCTCGGATTGAATCGCGCTTCGCGCGAAGGTGGAGGTAGCGAGTTCGAAGCACATAGTGTCATTCCATAAGAAAGTACCACGGCGAAGCCGTGGTACTTTCTTATGGAGCGGATTACGAGACTCGAACTCGCTACCTCCACCTTGGCAAGGTGGCGCTCTACCAGATGAGCTAAATCCGCATATTCGATTTTGTTGGTGCCGGTGGCCGGGCTCGAACCGGCACGCTGTTGCCAGCGGTGGATTTTGAGTCCACTACGTCTACCAATTCCATCACACCGGCAGGTCGTTGTGGGCTCGCCTTCGGTCGCCGTGCTTGATTATTATAGCAAGGTCACCCCAAAAAAGCAAGCCCTTTTTCAAATTTTTTTCAAAAAATTTTTATCTCCGCACACGGGGACGCCGGCGCGTCCGCGCTCACTTCTCTCTCCCGGTCACGAGCAGCCGGTATATCGTCGGATCCACGCCGAATTCCTCTATCGTGCGCTCGGCCTCCGCGAGGCGCTCCGCCGACGGGCTCTTCGCGCCATCCGGACGTTTGACCGCGCGGATGAGCAGGTTCTTCGGCGTGTGCTCCATCTCTATGAACTCGAGCAGCTGCGTGCGGTACCCACGGTACTCAAGGACGTTCGCGCGCACGGCGTCGGTGAGGAGCGCCGAGAAGCGCTCCTTTATCAGTCCGTAGCGCGTGAGAAGTGCGAGGCGGTCGCTCTTTATCTGTGCATTGAGCTCGTGCTGGCAGCACGGCACCGAAAATATCAGCCGCGCACCCCAGTTGACGGCGTTCGCGAGCGCGAAGTCGGTCGCGGTGTCACAGGCGTGCAGCGTCATCACGATGTCGGGCTTGAACGGCGGCGCGTAGTCCGCGATGTCGCCCACCTCGAAGCGCAGTCCGTCGTACCCGTAGCGCCGCGCGGCCTCCGAGCATTTCTCTATGACGTCCCGCTTGAGGTCGAGGTCGACTATCTCCACCGGACGCTTCAGTATCTCCGCAAAGTAGTGGTACACGACAAAGGTGAGATAGCTCTTGCCGCACCCGAAGTCTATTATGCGCAGAGGGCCGTCTGTCTCAAGCGACTTGCAGTCGTCGTTTATAACCTCGAGAAAGCGGTTTATCTGGCGGAACTTGTCGTACATGGAGCGGACGACCTTTCCATCCGCCGTGAACACGCCCATGTCGACGAGCGGCGCTATCGGCTCGCCCTCACGTATCAGGTAGTTCTTCTCGCGGTTGTGCGGAGCGGGGGCGGCGGACACTGCCGCTGTCGCCCTGCTGCGGCGCACGACGGCGCGGCCCTTCTTTGAAACGAGTATGACAAACTGCACGCCGTCGGCGCGCCGGACGTCTATCTGGCGGAAGCCGTACTTCTCCGCGTCCGAGGCGGCGAGCGCGACGGGCGACGCCTCATCCGTCACCTCGTGGAACGCCTGTGTCTCGGTGAAGCGCTCGGCCTTCCAGCCGCTCTCTATCCGCTCGATGACTTCCTTTCTGTACTTTGCCGAGGAGCCCGCCTTACTGAGTATGAGGCGGGTCAGCTCTCCCGAGGCCGCGACCTCGGCTATCGCGGTGCGGACGCCGGTACCCTCCATCGCTTATGCCTCGGGCGTCGACGGTGTGAACGGCTCCTCGCTCGCGGACGCGGTCGGCTCCGCCGTGGGCGCGGGTGTCGCGGACGGCGAGGGTTCGGCCGTGGGCACTGAGGTCGCGGGCGCGGACGGTTCGGAGGATGCCGGGGCGGACGGCTCCGCAGACGCCGGAGCACTCGGCTCGGACGACGCGGGTGTAGCGGGCGCTGAAGGCTCGGCGGATGCCGGGGCGCTCGGCTCGGACGACGCAGGTGCTGTCGGCTCCGCGGACGTCGGCGGCGCCGAGGAGGGATCGCCGGACACCGGAACGTCCGGAGCGCCCTTCGTGCCTACCTCCACGACGCGGTCAAGGCGGACATAGGTACTGTCCGAAACCTTGTAGCTGTCCACCTCATTTCCGTCCTTGTCGTAGACGGTGGCGTAGGTCGACACAGAGTACCCGGAATGGCCCGGTACTCTCTGGCGTGTCTTACCGTACTCAAGATTGGGGTTTTCCACCTGCTTTGTCGCATAGGGGTTGTAGGAGTGGGTCACCGTATTCAGCTTGACGGTGTAGCCGTCGGTGTCGGTGCCGAACATCTGGACGTGGACATGGCTGCCCTCCAGCCAGCAGAGTATCTTTATCGGATATTCCCTGTTGTTGACAAACTTGAAGTCGAGCGAGCCCCAGTACACCGTCGCGTCCTCTCCGAGCGGGCAGTAGGTGACGGTGTAGGCATGATTCTTCCGGCTCGTTATCTCCAGGCGGGCGCGGAGCGCCGCCATATATACGGTCGAGCTTGTCTGGCAGATGCCGCCGCCGAGCTGATCCTCGATGCCTCCGGAGAGATAGACCGAGGCATTCCTGAAGCCGCGCTCCGCCGTACGCTCGCCGACGATGTTGTTGTAGGAGAACTCGTCGCCCGGCATGAGCACGGTTTCGTTTATCGAGGCGCAGGCAAGGCGGACGTTCTCGGTCCTGTTCGCGTCCGACCCGCTCATGGTGGTGGTCACGTCCGCAAGCAGGTCCTGGAACCACACCGACTCAAGGTTCTCCTCCGTGACGTCGGGGTAGGTGTAGCGCACAGCGATTATGAAGTCCTCGCCCTTGGCGAGCTCGGCCTTCGCCGCCTCGAGGTCGAAGTCGACCCCTATGGCCTCCGGCGTAACGCCGGTGACCTTGCCGTTCTCGATGGTGTAGGAAGCGTCCCGCGGCTCCACGCGGATATTCTCGAGCACCTGCGCGAGGTCGGGCAGCTTGGGTTCGACCTCGTGGACATATCCGTCCGCCTCGACCGAGCCGAACTCTCCGCTCTCGAGCCGGCGCGACACCTCCGCACTGAGCGCCTCCGCATCGCACTCTCTGCCCGCCTCGCCGACGGTGACGTCTATCACGTCCCCGCGCCGATTCGCCTCGCCGTTCTTGACGGGTATAGCTATGCCGGCGGCAAACTCATCCACGAGCGGACGGACCGGCGAGAGATCCATGGTGTTTGCCCACTCAAGGTGCGTCTCGCTCCACAGCGTGCCGATGCGCTTTATCGCGCCATCCTCGCGCGGCTTGTCAAACGCGAACTGCGCGGCGGCGCGCGCCTCTGTCGCGGCGTCGTACTCATCGGACAGCTCGTCGGTGTCGAGCGCGAGGCGCTCCTCGCCCTCAAACGTGACGGCGACGACTCCGTGGCGGTTTGCAAGATGTGTCTCGAGCGCCTGCGCAGCCTCGTCCACGCTCATTCCTCCGACGTCCAGCCCCGCGACGGTGACGTTGGGATATATATTCGGGTAAAACGCACCGAACCAGGTCGCAGCGGCAACGGCCGCGACTATCACGACCGCTGCGGCAACGGCGGCTATCCTTCCTCCGCCGCCCTTCTTTGCTCTCGCCGCTTCACGCTTTCCCGTGCGTTTTTTTTCGTTCTCTGCCATCTCCGTACCTCACACATCAAAACGCCGATATCGGCGTGTAATTTCTCATTTACATTATAAGCGTCCCGCGCGAAAAAATCAAATGACAAATCAGTTACAGTTTGAAATAATATTCCATAAACCGCAGCCGTTCCGCGATTTTACAAATTTTTTGCCGAAAAACGCCGGCGCGCGGCACTTTTCGCGCCGCTTTCGCTCCGAGGCCGCTTATTCTTTGACGCACGCCGCGCATCCGCGCACGGCAGGACGGCGCCGGCCGGGTCCGACCCTCTCCGCTCGAAGCATGCCTTTTTGACGGCGCCGCTAACACTGCTGCACGGCGTCCTCGTAAACAGCCGCTCGGTAGCGGAAGGTGGACAGCGCCATCCCGCACTCCCTCGCCGCCGCCGTGCAGGTTATTTTTCTCTCCTTCCAGCGCCGGTAAACGCTGCGGAAGTTCCCCGGCAGGGGTCTCGGCGGCCGTCCGAACCGCACGCCGCGCGCCTTTGCCGCAGCTATCCCCTCCGCCTGACGCTGGCGGATGTTCGTTCGCTCGTTCTCCGCTACAAATGAGAGCACCTGGAGCACGATGTCCGCAAGGAACGTGCCCATCAGGTCTTTGCCCCGGCGGGTGTCGAGCAGCGGCATGTCCAGCACCACGATGTCGATGCCCTTGTCCTTGGTGAGTATCCGCCACTGCTCGAGTATCTCCCCGTAGTTTCGCCCGAGGCGGTCAATGCTTTTGATGTAGAGCAGGTCGTCCTTTTTCATGTGCCGGACCAGCTTCTTGTACTGCGGACGTTCAAAGTCCTTGCCGGACTGCTTGTCCATATAGATGTTCTTTTCCGGGATGTTCTTCTCGCGGAGCGCTATCATCTGCCTATCCTCGTTCTGCTCCTTCGTGCTGACCCGGACATATCCGTAAGCCGTGATATTAACGACCTCCCTTCCCCCGCTTGACCCACGCAGGGCCGGTAGGCTTCTCTCTGTTCTCCATCATTGTCTCACCTCCGCGGACAATGATGTATGTTTCCGACCCTCTTTCTGTTTCCATAAATACCTCCGTATAGTGTACGCCCGCGCGGCTCCGCACGGCGGGAAGCGTATGCCGGCGTCTTCCGGCGGCACGGCCGCAACAAAAAGTCACTCAAACGCAGCTCTGCGCGAACTACGTTTGAGTGACGAAACGATCTACGTATTTGGAAGCGACAAGCTGAACGGTCGTATTGCGGCCGTTCCGAGCCCTTCGCGGCCTTTGCAGAAACGTCTTTATGCTTCGCGGCAATTGCCGGCGCTATTTCAGCGTTACCTCTACCACGGTGTCGGTCCTGTCCGGGAGCACCGGGTCGTTTGAGATATTGCAGAACACAACGTCGGGGTAGTTGTCGTATATCCAGCCGTGCTCTATCTTTGCCTCCGCGCCGTCCGCAAGGCGGCGGGCACAGAGGACTTCGCCGTGCGTGACGCCGGTGAGCGGGAGCGCGCCGACGGTGTTCTCAAACACATGATAGTAGAGCTTCTTCCCGTTGCGGGTGATGCGCCCGTACTCCGGCTTCGGGAGCCCCGCCTTGCCGCAGCCGTAGATGCTGTCGGAGTTTTTCGCCATCCAGCGGCCTATCTCCGCAAGCGTCTCGAGCGAACGGTCCGGTATGCGTCCCTCGGCGTCCGGGCCGACATTCAGGAGGAGATTGCCGCCCTTCGAGACGCACTCGACGAGCTTGCGGATGAGCATATCCGCCGGCTTGAAGAAGTTGTCCCACGCGTTGTAGCCCCATGAACCGTTCATCGTGACGCACGCCTCCCACACGAGGTCGCCGCCCTTCACGTCGGTGAGGCCGTTCGGCGGGATTATCTGCTCGGGGCTCGCGAAGTCGCCGTGCCACGGCGTCGGGTCGCACTCGTAGAGCGAGCCGAAGCCCTCTCCGCTCACCTCGAGGCGGTTGTCGATGATTATTCCGGGCTGGAGCGTGCGCACCATGTCGACAAGCTCCTCCGCGCGCCACGCCTCGCCGCGCAGGTCGCCGTAGGAGAAGTCGAACCACATTATGTCGAGCTTGCCGTAGTTCTCGCAGAGCTCGCGCACCTGCGCGTGCATGTAGTCGAGATAGCGGTCGAAGTTGCGCCCCTCGTTGGAATACGCGGGGTCGTCCCGCATGGGGTGATTCATATCGCCGTAGTGCGGATAGTCGGGGTGGTGCCAGTCGAGAAGCGAGTAGTAGAGGCCGACCTTCAGACCCTCGGCGCGGAAGGCGTCGAGAAATTCGCGCACGAAGTCGCGCCCCGCCGGGGTGTTTGTGCTCTTGAAATCGGTGTATTTGCTGTCAAAGAGGCAGAAGCCGTCGTGGTGCTTCGAGGTGAGGACGGCGTAGCGCATGCCCGCGTTCTTAGCGGCGCGCGCCCACTCGCGCATGTCGCAGTGCTTTGGGTCGAACTCACGGAAGAAGGGCATGTACTCCTCCTCCGGCATCTTCTCGGTGGAGCGTACCCACTCGCCGCGCGCCGGTATCGCGTAGAGACCCCAGTGTATGAACATCCCGAAGCGCGCCTGCTTGAACCACGCCATGCGGCGGTCGTATTCCTCTCTGTTGAATCTGTACATTGTTTTCCCCTCCGTTATCTGTTTCCGGCAGTATATTTATCGTGTTTGCAGCCAGTTCGCGACGTTTGCAAACGCCATCTCCGCGCGCATCTCGAGCGCTTCGCGCGAGGCAAAGCCGATGTGCGGGGTGAGGACGGCGGTCTCACAGCCGTAGAGCGGATGAGTCGGGATGGGCGGTTCGCTCTCGAACACGTCTATGCCCGCACCGCCGAGGCGGCCGCTCTTCAGCGCCTCCGCGAGCGCCGTGTTGTCAACGACGGCACCGCGCGCGGTGTTCACGAGCACCGCGCCGGGCTTCATCAGCGCTATTTTCTCCGCCGAGATGAGGTTTTTTGTCTCTGCGGTGGCGGGGACATGCAGCGTCACGACGTCGCTCTTGCGGAGCAGCTCGTCAAGCGGCAGATAGCTGACGCCGAGCGCCTTCACGTCCTCCTTCTCGGTGCGGCTGTACGCGACGACGTCCGCGCCGAACGCACGCACGAGCTCGATGACGCGCTTCCCTATCGCGCCGGTGCCGACGACGCCGACGGTCTTTCCCTTCAGCTCGCCGCCGGCAAAGCCCGCGCGCGAGCCGCCCGCGCGGAGCGCGCGGCCGAGGCGCTCCGACTGCCGGAGCGCCGATAGCATCAACAGCAGCGCGGTCTCTGCCGTCGCCTCGGTGGCGTATCCGGCGCAGTTCTTCACGACGCAGCCCTTCGAAGCGAGAACGTCGGTCGCGACGTGGTCAAGGCCGGTGAACGCGACCGAAAGAAATTCGAGCGAGCAGCCCTTCGCCGCCTCCGCGCCGAAGGGCGAGTTCGCAATTATCGCGGCGGACGCACCCTCAAGGCGCTCCGCAAGCGCCTCCTGCGAGGGCGCGACCGCATCGTATATAACGACCTCATGCCCGGCGGCACGCAGCGGCTCCGCAAGGCGCTCTATCTTCTCCGCCGCCACTCCGAGCGGCTCGCACAGGACTATTTTCATACCCGGTTCCTCCTCACCTCGGTCGGAAAAACAGCGCTTTTCCGACAACTCTGTTCCTGTTTACACAATAATAGCACAACCGAACGCATTTAACAAGCAGAAAAGCGGAGCTTTTCGGTCTGCACTCAAAAACAGCATAAGTCCGTATTGGATTTTATGCGCTACCGGTTCCGGCAGCCTGGTCTTGCGGCTAATTCTTCCGAAACTATCAGAATAGTGTTGACAGGCGGAAACTATTGTGATAGTATAGAAGCACAAACTATTGCAATAGTTCAGCTCGATGAAAGGATAGAATGATATGGCAATCAAGCTTTTTGATTCTGAACTGAAGGTCATGGGCGTTTTGTGGGAAGAAGGTGACACCACCGCAAAACAGATTTCCGATATTCTCAAAGCAGAGATTGGTTGGAACATGAACACGACTTATACAGTCATAAAAAAGTGCATTGCCAAAGGGGCCATCGAACGCAGTGAACCAAACTTTCTATGCCACGCACTGATTACCAAACAGGAGGCACAGGAAGCCGAGACCGACGAATTGATCGGTAAAATGTTCGACGGCTCTGCCGACAAGCTGTTCGCTTCTCTTCTGGACAGACGGAAGCTGACTGCAGAGCAGATCGCAAAACTCCGGCAGATCGTCGGTAATCTGGATGGGGAGTTGGACACATGAGCCTATTGGAAATGAGCCTCTCCGGAGCTGTGATGATTTTGGTTATTGTCGCCATTCGCGCTCTGGTAATCAACCGCCTGCCGAAGAAAACCTTTTTGGCATTGTGGGGCATTACACTGATGCGGCTGT
>CANRIN010000020.1 GCA_947630675.1 uncultured Clostridia bacterium
GGAACGGCGTGTACGCTGGTACCCAATACGCGGACGCTGGCAGCGGACGTTCGACGATGTGCTCATAAACGCGGACCGCTCGCGGAGCGGGCTCTTCGGCAGGATAGACAACTACGACACGCATGCGGCAAAGCCCTACGCTCCGGCGTATCTCTCCGGAGTGGGCGCGCAGCACTACACCGTCCCGCCGGACGAGGGCTTCGAGCTCGCGAAGGGCGAGATGCAGCAGGTGATAGAGCAGGAGATAACCCGCAGCATCCTCATGCGCTACGACGAGGTGAGCGGTCTTTCTACCCTCACAAACTATATGAACGTACACTTCAAGCAGCTGCTCGTCCCGGTCTGGACGACCGGATTCGTGTATAAGGATAAGCAGTACGGCTGTATGATAAACGGCGAGACCGGCCGCATCTTCGGCGAGTATCCGAAGAGCGGCGCAAAGATAGGCACGGCGATAGGCATAGGTCTTGCCCTGCTCGCGGGGATAGTCTGGCTCCTTTACCGGAGCGGCGCCCTCGGCTGAGCCGGCGGAAGGGGAGTGAGCACCGATGAAAAGCATAAAGCCCGGACGCGGCCCGTCCTTTATGGGCGGCATCGTGAGCGTCGCGATGGCTGTCTTCGGCGTGATATGGATAGCCTTTGCCGTGTATCTGGGCGCGGGTGCGTTCTCGCTCTTCGGCCTTGTGTTCATATTTATCGCTATAGTGCAGGCGGTGTACAACTTCAGGAATGCGACCGCGAAGAACCGTTACTCCGCGTTCGACATCACCGAGGACGGCGAGGAGCCCGACCCGCTCGACAGCCGCTTCGGCGGAAGGGAAGGGCCGCAGCCGAAGGGAAGCGGGAGCCGCTTCTGCCCGTACTGCGGCGCGAAGGTGAAGGGCGACTACAAATACTGCAACAGCTGCGGCAGAGAGCTTCCGTGACGGCGCTGCGGCAGGATGAAAAGAGGTAGAGTATGGGACTTTTTTCCGGCCAGTGGGCGGACGTCATAGAGTGGAAGGAGTACCGCGACGACGTCCTGTTCTGGATCTGGCGAAACAGTGAGATAAAGAAGGGAAGCCGCCTTGTCATAAAGCCCGGGCAGGACGCGGTGTTTCTCTACAACGGACGTATAGAAGGCGTATTTACCGACGAGGGGAGCTTCGAGGTCGCAAGCGACATCATCCCGTTCCTTTCGAGCCTCAAGGGGTTCAAATTCGGTTTCAACAGCGGCCTCCGCGCAGAGGTCATGTTCGTCAACACCAAGGAGCTCACCGTAAAGTGGGGCACGAAGAACGCGATAAACATTCCGACCGAGGGAATGCCGGGCGGTATGCCGGTCCGCGCGTTCGGGACGTTTGTGATAAAGGTGAGCGACTACTTTGCGCTTATCGACAAGATAGCGGGCATGCGGCAGATGTTCACGGTAGACGACGTGAAAGAGCGCGTGACGTCTATGCTCGATCAGCTCCTCATGCGTTGGATAGTGCGCGAGGGGAAGGACATGACAAACCTCCAGTCGAACGCGCGCGAGATAGCCGCGGGCATCCGCGAGGACCTAGACATGGAGCTCCTGAAGATAGGCCTCAGCGTCGTGGACTTCACGGTGTCGAGCTTCACCTATCCGCCGGAGGTCCAGGAGATGATAAACAAAAACGCCGCCTACGGCATGGTGGGCGACGTGGGACGCTTCCGCGACGTCGGCATGATAGACGCCGCGTCGAAGGGGAGCGGCGGAGCCATGGCGGACAGCATGGGCGCCGCAGTAGGCATGGCCGCGGGCATGAATATGGCGCGCGAGATGATGAACGGCGGCGGCGCGTCCGCGCCGAAGGCGCGCTTCTGCCCGTACTGTGGGGAAAAGCTCGCGGTCGAGGGCGCAAAGTTCTGCCCCTCCTGCGGGAACAAGCTGTAAAGAAAGCAAGGAAGATCCGACATAAACGACGGCCGGCGCAGCAGCGCCGGCCGTTTTGCGAGTCTGTCAAAGCTCCGCGGAGTTTCGCGCCGGTAGGCGCAAAGCAGAGTGAAATCTGTTTGTCCGACGGCGTGAATGCGCCATTCGACTTGCTGCGCACCTAAAAAATACTACCGGCGCATCAGGCGTCAGCATTTCGCGCCGAAACCGATTATTGCATTATCGCGAGAACGACGCCGTATACCGCCGAGCAGAGCGCCGAGGCGACAATTACCGGCCCCGCTATCACAAACATCTTCGAGCAGACGCCGGTTATTATTCCCTCCGCGCGGAACTCAATAGCGGGGGAGGATACGGCGTTTGCAAAGCCGGTTATCGGAACGAGCGTTCCAGCACCTCCGTATTTTGCGAGCTTCTCGTAGAGGCCGAGCGCCGTGAAGAAGACCCCGAGGAACACCATCACCACCGAGGTCGCGGTGCCGGTCTCGACGTCGCCGAGCCCCACAATATCGCTGAAAATGTTCCGGAACCCCTGGGCGATGCAGCATATCGCACCGCCGATGAGAAACGCGAACAGCATGTTTTTCCACAGCGGCGAGTTCGGAGAAGCCTTCTTTACCATCCTGTCGTATTCGTTGCGAGTGACCTTTGCCAAGCGCGGTCCATCCCTTCTACCGTATTTGAGGATATTATCTGCTCTTTTTTCGGAATTACTCAAAGGTGAGCGAACGACTCTTATACGGCAAAGCAGAGCTTGAGCGCGGCGCGTTTTGCGTAAAAAAGGGAGCAGACAAAGTCTGCTCCCTCGTTTCACGCGATATTTCAGCTTTTGCAGAGCGCGACGGCGGCGGCAAGCGCCGGGTCGGAGGACGCAAGGTCTGTGTCCGCGCCCTTCAGGTCGGGGACAAGATCGCGCAGGGCTGTGAGTACTTCCCGCGAGGCGAAGTCCTCCACGCGGAAGCCGTGCCCGCTCTGGAACTCATGCAGCGCCTCGAGCGCTTCGTCGTCAAAGAAGGTGTCCGGCGTGCCGCTGAAGAGACCGAGTATGGCAAGCCGCTGCTCTGTCGCCTTGACGACGCTGCCCCTGGAGTGCGGGTAGAACTGCAGCGCCGGGTTGAGGGCGAGAAGGCCGTCGTCGGTGTAGTCGTAATACGGGGAGACGACCATGTCGGCTCTGATGCCCTCGCCGTGATAGTGTATGTCCTCGCCGATAAGTGCCTCGGAGGCGGTGATAAGTATCATCGTTCCGTCCTCGAGCTGGAAGACGTATTGGCCGACGCCCTTGCCGTAGGTGTACTCGCTCTCGCCGATTATCGTGGCTCCGGAGACCTCGCCGAGGACCCCGGCGAATATCTCCGCAGAAGAAGCGGTGTAGTCGTTCGTGAGCACCACCACATGCTCCGGCTCCCAGCCGAGGCCCATGGCGCGGTGAGTGGCTTCGTCGCCGAAGCGGTTGCGTTCGGTGAACATGGCGGCGTCCTTCTCCCAGATTATCTGGTTGAGGATGTTCGCAAGCACCATCGCGTCGCCGCCGTTGTTGCCGCGCACGTCGAATATCACCGAGGTGAAGCCGCTCTCGTCGAGGTCGCGGTAGACGTTGACGAAGTCTATAAACGTGCTGAGGTCGTCGCCGAAGTGCGATATACGGACATACGCGACTCCGTCGCCCATATCCTCCATGGAGACGTTTGAGAGTACGACCTTACGGCGCACCATCGTAAAGGAGAGAGTCTTGTCCCCGCGCCGGACGCCGACCGTGACGCTGGTGCCCTCTTCGCCGCGCAGCTGCGTCTGGAAGACATTGAAGAACTCGCCCTCCGGTATCGTCCTGCCGTTGACCGAGAAGATGAAGTCGCCGGCCTTTATTCCGGCCTCGTCGGCGGGAGTGTTCGGGTAGACGACTTTGATAAGACCGTCATTTGCGTTCTCAAGCTCGACGCCGATGCCCACGAAGGAGTCGTTCATGGTGTAGCTCGAGTCAAAGACCTCAGGCTCCATGTAGTGGGAGTAGCCGTCCTGCGTCTGCATGAAGGCGTCCGCAAACTCGGTGAACGCCTCCGGGTGGCGCTGGAAGTACACGGCGAGCGCCTCGACAAAGAGCGACGCCTCATCGTCCGTCTCATAGAGACTGTAGTTTTCGATTATGTCGAGCAGCAGCCACAGCCTGTCCTCAATGGCAAGGCGCTGCTCATCCTCGGTGAGCGCGGGCGTTTCCGCAGACTCATCGGAAGCCGCAAGCGCGCCGCAGCAGCCGAAGATAAGCGCAAACGCGAGCAGCAGGGCAATAATACGTCTGGACCTGTTCATAACTGTCGACCTCCTTTGTTTCGGCGGGCTCACAAAAGCCTCGCAGAGTTTCGCGCGAAGCGCGAATAACTTAAATTGTTTTTTGCCGCGGCGTGTACGTGGCAAAAAACACCTCTCGCCCGGCGCGTTTCGAGCGGAGCGAGGAACGAAGCCGGGCGCTTGCCGCCGGCAGAGCTCCGCTCTGTCCGGCGGTTTCGCGGGAAATTGGTAAGCGAGCGCAGCGAGCGCGATTTCCCGCGAACGATTTACATCTTGTCCGGCGCGGAGACCCCGAGCAGCCGCAGCCCCGTGCGGAGCACCTCGCGCACGGCGAGCACGAGCGAGTAGCGCGCGGAGGCGACCTTCTCCTCCTCGCCGCGGATGCGGCAGGCCGCGTAGAAGCTGTGGAACGCACCGGCGAGGTCTATAAGGAATCGGTTTATCATGCTCGGCTCCTTGTCGCGGGCGGCGGCGCGCACCTGCTCGGGGAAGTTCGCGAGAAGGCGTATGAGCGCGCGCTCCTCCGGCGTGGAGAGCAGGGAGGCGTCCGGCGCGTCGGCGGGACGGAGCCCGTCCGCCTCGAGCGCCGCGATGAGGCTTGAAATGCGCGCGTGAGCGTACTGGACGTAGTAGACCGGGTTCTCGTTCGTCTGCTTTACGGCGAGGTCAAGGTCGAAGTCTATTACGGAGTTTGCCGTCTGCATATTGAAGAGGAAGCGCACTGCGTCGCGCGGCACCTCGTCGAGCAGGTCGGCAAGGCTGAGAGCTCTGCCGGAGCGCTTCGAGACCTTCACAAGCTCACCGTCGCGGTAGAGCATGACGAACTGGAAGAGCAGGAAGTCGAGCTTCGACGTGTCCACGCCTATCGCCTGAAGTCCCGCCTTGAAGCGTATCGTGTGGCCGTGGTGGTCGGCGCCGAGCGCGTCGATGACGCGGTCGAAGCCGCGCTTTACGAATTTGTTGCGGTGGTACGCGATGTCCACCGCGTAGTAGGTGTAGAGACCGTTCGAGCGGACGAGCACCTCGTCCTTCTCAAGGCCGAGCTCGGTGCCCTTCAGCCAGAGCGCGCCGTCCTTCTCGTAGGTGTAGCCGCCCTTTTTGATGATGTCTATCGTCTCCGCGACGTAGCCGGACTCGTGCAGGCTCGTCTCGCTGAACCAGACGTCGTAGTGTATCCCGTACCGCTCGAGGTCGCGCTTCATCCGCGCGACGTTGCGCGGGAGGGCAAACGCGACGAGCGTATCGAGCCGCTCCTGCTCGGGTTTGTCTATCAGTGCGTCGCCGTGCTCCGCGCGGTACTCCTGCGCGAGGTCGACAATGTCGAGGCCGAGGTAGCAGTCCTCCGGCATCTCGACCGTGTCCTCACCGAGGATGAGCTGACGGTAGCGCGCGTCGAGCGAGCGGCCGAAGCGGACTATCTGGTTGCCCGCGTCGTTCAGATAGAACTCGCGCGTGACCTTCCAGCCGGTGAAGTCGAGCACTGCCGCGAGCGTGTCGCCGAGGACGCCGCCGCGCGCGTTGCCTATCGTCATCGGGCCGGTGGGGTTCGCGGACACAAACTCGACCTGCACCGTGCGGCCCGCGCCGTCGTCCGAGCGGCCGTAGTCCGCGCCCTCGCGCCGGACGGCGGCGACGACGTCCGAGAACCAACCGTCGCGCAGACGAAAGTTGATGAAGCCGGGACCCGCCGTCTCCGCAGAGCGGAAGCAGCTCCCCTCGAGGTCGAGTCGCTCGAGCACCGCCGCCGCTATGTCGCGCGGACTGCGGCCGAGCTTCTTTGCGGCCGCGAGCGCGAAGGACGTGGCATAGTCGCCGTTAGCGAGGTCGCGCGGGATCTCCGCCGCTATCGTGATGTCGGGCGCGTCCTTCAGAACGCCGTCTTCGACGGCCTTCTCGTAGGCGGCGCGCACGAGCGCACAGAGCTCGCTCTTTGCCTTTTCTACCATGTTAGTGTGGGACATCTTTTTACCTCCGATGTTTTTCTCCGTTCTCTCAGCTCCGCATATTAGAGCGCGAGATGTCTATCTCGAGCTTTATTTCGTTTGCGACGGCGCTGTCTATCTCCACCGCGTATTCCACGGCGATTTTTCCGCCCTCCTCGCCGACGTCGGCGGAGAGGCGGTGCGTGCTGATGCCGACGAGCAGAGAGCCGTACATCGTGTCATAGTAGACGACGTGCCGCTTGCCCTGCTCGAAGATCATGTGCGTGCTTATATCACCCGTGCGCTTCACCGTGACGACGCGGCTGTCCGGGCTCGTTGTGAGCTCGGTCGAGGTCTTGCTCCCGTCGTCGGGGTCGACCTCGTTGTAGTTGAGGCGGCAGCCGCCGGGGGAGAACTCGTAGAGCCCGCCGACCATCATCTCGAGCGAGTCTGGGCCGCTTTCACCAAGCTGGCTTGAGCGTATGGTAACAAGTGCGTTGGAACCGTTTGTCATCTGTTCTTTGCCTCCGAAATGTGTTTCCGTGCGGTGAAGTGTCCTGCACGATTAAAACTCAAAATAGTGTCTGCCGCGAAAAAATAAGCCTCGCAGAGTTCGCCAAGTCCCAAACGGCGCAAAGCGCCGTTTGGGAGCCCTGCCGATTGAAATGCTCGGCGGAAATGAATTCCGCCTGCGCGATGTTGCCTTCGGCAACATCAACCGCGCGAACCGGCGCGGACGGTTCAGCCAAGCCTCGCAGAGTTCGCCAAGTCCCAAACGGCGCAAAGCGCCGTTTGGGAACCCTTCCGATTGAAATGCTCGGCGGAAATGAATTCCGCCTGCGCGATGTTGCCTTCGGCAACATCAACCGCGCGAACCGGCGCGGACGGTTTAGCCAAGCCTCGCAGAGTTCACCGCCGGCAGGCGGAGAATAAAATCTAATTGTAAATTTCGGCGGCGTGTACGGCGAAATTTACACCTCTCGCCGGTCGTGTTTCGAGCGAAGCGAGGAACGAAGACCGGCGTTTGCCGTCGGCAGAGCTCTGCTCTGTCCGACGGTTCGCGGCGAATTGGTAAAGGAGCGCGCGGTGTGTCAATGTTCCGACGTTGTACAGGTTTGACAGCACGGATATGCTTGACCGCTGCTTGGATTTGTCGCGCGCGACTGCGATTCGCCGCGATAGCCGCTTTGCGGCTATTATACCATATCTCGCCGGAAATGTAAATCAGTAGGTCTCAATATCCACCTTTTGTGCGCCGGCCGTGACGCGGCTCTCCATAAACACCGAAGCAAGACGCTCGAAGCCCTCGGGGTCGTCGCTGAGGTGATACTCGACCTCTCCGTGCTCACGACCGCTCTCGAGACCTCGCGAGTGTATGAGCGCCGCCATCCGCTCCGCCGCCGCCGCGCCGGAGTCGATGAGCTCCACCCCCGGCAGCATCGCGCCTATGACGCCGCGCAGCAGCGGATAGTGCGTGCATCCGAGTATGAGCGTGTCGCAGCCGAAGTCCCGCATCGGCTCGAGGTATTCGCGCGCCACTGTCTCTATGACGATGTCGCCCGGGCGGAAGTGCCCGTTCTCCACAAGCGGGACGAACAGCGGGCAGGGTACTGCAAGCGTCTCCGCACGCCCCGCGAGTGCGCGCTCGTAGGCGCCGCTCCGGACCGTCGCGGCGGTGCCGATGATGCCGATGCGGCCGTTTTTTGTTGCGCGGAGCGCGGCTTCCGCCGCAGGCTCTATCACGCCGAGCACCGGTATGCCGAAGCCGCCGAGCTGCGGCAGGACGGTGCTCGCGGTGTTGCAGGCGACGAGTATCGCCTTTACCGAGAAGCTCTCGAGAAAGCGTATGTCCTGACGGGTGTAGCGCGCTATCGTCGCCGCGCTCCGTCCCCCGTAGGGGACGCGGCCGGTGTCTCCGAAGTATATGACGTCCTCGCCCGGCAAAAGTTTCACCAATCTTTTGAGACCGGTGAGACCTCCGAGCCCGGAATCGAATACGCCTATGCGCCGTTCGTCCATCCAATCATCAACCCCTCAAAAATCATTACCCCTTATCATATCGCAAAAGAGGCGCGTTTGCAAGGATAAATACGCGCGGAGAGTATTGCATTATCCGGAGAAATGTGTTATAATCTGTTCTGCCGCAAAAGGCGACCCCCCAAAAACCGCTGCGAAAGCTTTTCGGACGGTCATATCTTATCAAGAGTGGGCGAGAGGGTAAGCTCGATGACCCCACACCAACCCCCCTTTTGGGAAAGGTGGTTCGGCTTACAGCGATAAGGAGCGATGTGAAACGACGAACAAAGCTCCTTCGGGAGCTTTTTTGCTGTAATAATTTTGAAAGGAAGTATAAAATGAGCAAGTTTTTCACCTCCGAGTCGGTGACGGAGGGACATCCCGACAAGGTCTGCGACCGCATAGCGGACGCCGTCCTCGACGAGATACTCGCAAATGACCGAAACGCCCGCGTGGCCTGCGAGAGCATAGTCACCACCGGCATGGCGCTCGTCATGGGCGAGATAAGCACGGAGTGCTATGTCGACATACCCTCGATAGTCCGCCGGACTATAGGGGAGATAGGCTACAACGACCCCTCGATAGGCTTCGACGCGAGCACCTGCGCGGTGCTCACAACGATAGACGAGCAGAGCCCGGACATAGCCCTCGGCGTGGACAGGTCGCTCGAGTACAAGGCATCCGGCGCGGATAAGTACGACCTGATAGGCGCGGGAGATCAGGGGATGATGTTCGGCTGCGCCACGCGCGAGACACCCGAACTTATGCCCGCCCCGATAGCCTACGCGCACAAGCTCTCCCGCCGCCTCACCGAGGCGCGCAAGACCGGCGTGCTCGACTTCCTCCGTCCGGACGGAAAGACTCAGGTGACCGTCGAATACGGCGACGGTCATGCCGTGAAGAGGATAGAGGCTATAGTAGTCTCCAGCCAGCACTCGGCGGATGTGTCGCTCGAGACCCTTCGCGAGGGGATAGAGGCGGAGGTTATCCGCAAGGTCATCCCCGCGGAGCTTATCGACTCGAACACCAAAATATACATCAACCCCACCGGGCGCTTTGTCGTGGGCGGCCCGCACGGCGACTCCGGCCTCACCGGACGGAAGCTCATTGCGGACACCTACGGCGGGTACGGACGCCACGGCGGCGGCTCGTTCAGCGGCAAGGACCCGACGAAGGTGGACCGCAGCGCCTCCTACATGGCGCGCTACGTCGCAAAGAACATCGTCGCGGCGGGGCTTGCCGACCGCTGCGAGCTCGAGATAGCCTACGCGATAGGCGTCGCGCACCCGCTGTCGGTGAGCGTCGAGACCTTCGGTACCGGAATAGTCCAGGACGACCGCCTTGCGGCGCTCGTCCGCGAGAAGTTCGACCTCCGTCCTGCGGCGATAATAGACACGCTCGACCTCCGCAGGCCGATATATTCCGCCACCGCCGCGTACGGCCACTTCGGCCGCACCGACGTCGACCTCCCGTGGGAGCACACCGACATGGCGGAGGCGCTGAAGGACGCAGTCGGCACACACTGAAAAGAGACGGCTTACAGCCGGTGACGAAGAGCAGAGCCGTTTTGGCTCTGTTCTTCGTTTATTTTACCGTTTGACTGTGCGCCTCGGAAGTGATACAATGGTTTCAAACTGGGAAATTGGGGGTAACGGGTATGTGGACCGCGCCGGACTGGACAGACTACGAGCTGCTTGACTGCGGCGCGGGCGAGCGCCTCGAGAGATGGGGAGGCGTATACCTCGTCCGCCCCGACCCACAGGCTATATGGCAGCCGGCGGGGCACGACCCGCATTGGAAGCGCCCGGACGGCAGGTACATCCGCTCGAGCTCGGGCGGAGGACGGTGGGAGCGGAACGGCGTTCCCGAGCGCTGGCAGATAAAGTGGCGGTCGCTCGTGTTCAACATCAAGCCGATGAACTTCAAGCACACCGGCGTCTTTCCCGAGCAGGCGGCAAACTGGGACTTCTGCGCGAACAAAATACGTTCGGCGGGGCGCGAGGTGAGCGTCCTCAACCTCTTCGGCTACACCGGTGCGGCGACGCTTGCGTGCGCCGAGGCCGGCGCGCGCGTCTGCCATGTGGACGCGGCAAAGGGCATGGTATCATGGGGACGCGAGAACGCCGAGGCGAGCGGACTTTCCTCAAAGCCGATACGCTGGATAGTGGACGACTGCATGAAGTTCGTGCTCCGCGAGCAGCGGCGCGGGAACCGCTACGACGCGATACTGATGGACCCGCCCTCCTACGGGCGCGGACCGGGCGGCGAGGTATGGCACATCGAGGACACTCTCTGCGAGCTTATAGACGAGTGTGTGAAGATACTTTCGGAAAAGCCGCTCTTTTTCATCATCAACTCATACACCACCGGGCTTGCGCCCGGGGTGCTCAGCTACATCCTTTCGGATAAGCTCGTGCCGCGCTTCGGCGGCAGGGTGGAGTGCGAGGAGCTGGGGCTTCTCTCGACCGCGACCGGGCTGCCGCTGCCGTGCGGAGCCGCGGGACGCTGGCAGAGTGAATGACCGGATGCAGAAACGATAAACGATCAGGATTGGAGACACTATGGACGACGCTGTTCTCCGCGCGGAGAAGCTGACATTTGAATACGATACGGACGATGGGGAGCTGGAGGTGTTCCGCGACCTCGATATCACGGTGAAGCGCGGCGAGGTCGTCGCCGTACTCGGCCACAACGGTTGCGGAAAGTCGACTCTTGCAAAGCACTTCAACGCGATACTTCTTCCCACCGGCGGCAAGGTGTACGTCATGGGGATGGACACCGCGTCCGACGACCTGCTGCTCGACATACGGCGCACGGTCGGGATGGTCTTTCAGAACCCGGATAACCAGATAGTCGCCGCCGTTGTGGAGGAGGACGTCGCGTTTGCCCCGGAAAACCTCGGAGTGCCGCCGGCGGAGATAGTCGAGCGGGTCGACTCGGCGCTTGAGACTGTCGGCATGACTGAGTACCGCAATCACGCGCCGCATCGCCTATCCGGCGGTCAGAAGCAGAGGATAGCAATAGCGGGCGTGCTCGCGATGCGCCCGGAGTGCATAGTCCTCGACGAGCCGACGGCGATGCTCGACCCGGTAGGGCGCGCGGAGGTCATGAAGACGATACTCGAGCTCAACCGGAGGGACGGAACGACGATAGTGCTTATCACCCACCACATGGACGAGGCGGCGCAGTGCAGCCGCGTCGTCGTGATGGAGGACGGCAGCTTCATAGCGGACGGAACGCCGGAGGAGGTATTCACACAGGTGGAGCTCCTGCGCGGCGTGGGTCTTGAGGTGCCGCAGACGGTGGAGCTGCTCTATGAGCTGAAAAAGAAGGGCTTCAACCTGCCGCTCGACGCGCTCGGGTGCGACGAGTGCGCGGCGGCGATAGCGGCAGTGATGCGTTAAATACTTCGATCGGAAGGGACCCCGCAGGGGTCACGGAGGAACATGGCGGTAATTCGAGCGGAAAATCTTACATATGTATACGGCGCGGGCACGCCGTTCGAGCGGAAGGCTCTTGACGGCGTGAGCTTCGAGATAGAGCGGGGCGAGTTCGTCGGGCTGATAGGTCACACCGGTTCGGGCAAGAGCACGCTTATCCAGCACCTCAACGGCCTTTTGCGGCCTACGGAGGGGCGGGTGTTCGTTGACGACAGGGACATCTGGGAGGACGAGAAGAGCATCCGGGAGGTGCGCTTCAAGGTCGGCCTCGTGTTCCAGTACCCGGAGTACCAGCTCTTTGAGGAGACGGTGGAGAAGGACATAGCCTTCGGCCCGAAGAACATGGGGCTCTCCGATGAAGAGATTGCGGAGCGGGTGCGCGAGGCGGCGCGGTTCGTCGGCATAGACGAGGCGTCGCTTTCCAAGTCCCCGTTCGAGCTCTCGGGCGGGCAGAAGCGCCGCGTAGCGATAGCGGGCGTCATAGCGATGCGCCCGGAGGTACTGATACTGGACGAGCCGACGGCGGGCCTCGACCCGCGCGGGCGGCGCGAGATACTCGGAAGGATAGACGACTACCACCGCGAGAGCGGCGCCGCCGTCATAATAGTCACTCACAGCATGGAGGAGGCGGCGCGCTACGCGTCGAGGATAATAGTCCTCGACGACCGCGGGATAAACTGCACCGGCACGCCCGCCGAGGTGTTCGCGCGGGCGGACGAGCTCGAGCGTATCGGCCTCGACGTGCCGATGGTGACGAAGGTGTTCCGGGAGTTGAAGCGCCTCGGCGTAGCTGTAGACCCGGCGGTCTATACCGTCGAGGATGGAGTGCGAGAGCTCCTGCGTGTGAAGGGAGGGAACGTCCGTGGCAATGCTTAAGGACATCACCCTCGGACAGTATTTCCCGGGGAACACTCCGCTTCACCGGATGGATCCCCGGATGAAGATACTCCTCACGATAGCGTATATCGTCGTGCTGTTCGTCGCGAAAGGGCTTGTAAGCTATCTTGCGATAATCGCGTTTCTCTGCACGGCGACGGCTATATCGCACATCACTCCGAAAATGATACTCCGGGGAATGAAGACGCTCATCTTCATTATTGCCCTCACCGGAATACTCAATATGTTCTACACCAAAGGGGAGGGGAAACCCCTCGTGAGCTTCTGGAATGTCGCGATATACAAGGAGGGCATCGTGACGGCGGTATTTATGATAGTCCGGATAATCTTGCTCATCTCCGGCACGTTCATGCTGACCTACACCACGTCCCCCCTCCAGCTCACCGACGGCATCGAGAGTCTGCTGAAGCCGCTTGAGAAGATACACGTCCCGGCGCACGAGCTCGCGATGATGATGTCGATAGCTCTCCGCTTTATCCCCACGCTCATAGAGGAGGCGGACAAGATAATGTCCGCGCAGAAGGCGCGCGGGGCGGACTTCGAGAGCGGAGGACTGCTCCGCCGTGCGAAGGCGCTCATCCCGCTGCTCGTGCCGCTCTTCATAAGCGCGTTCCGGAGGGCGGACGAGCTTGCCGTCGCGATGGAATGCCGCTGCTACCACGGCGGCGAGGGACGGACACGGATGCGCTCGCTGAAATTCGGCACGGTGGATCTGTGGGCATTCCTCACGGTCGCGGCGCTCGCGGCGGCAGTTATACTGCTGAAGATATTCCCGGTGGAGGTGTTCGGGATATGACGCCGCATGGTACGGAGCGCGGGAGGCGGAATATCGCCATGCGGCTTGCCTACGACGGTACGGCATACCACGGCTGGCAGGCACAGAAGAACGATGTCACCGTTTCCGAGACGCTTGAGAGGGCGCTCGAGGGGGCGGTGGGGCACCCCGTCCGGGTCACCGGCTGCGGACGGACGGACGCCGGCGTACACGCCCGCACCTACGTCGCAAACTTCCGCACGGAGAGCGGGATACCGGCGGAGCGGCTGCCGTATGCGGTGAACACCAGGCTGCCGCGCGACATCGCGGTCTACTCCGCCTCGGATGTCGCCGAGGACTTCCACGCCACCTTCTCGGCGACGGCAAAGGAGTATACCTACGTCATAAGCCCCTCGCGCATACACGACCCGTTCCTTGCAGACCGCGCGTATTTCTACCCGAGAACGCCGGATGTCGCGCGGATGCGTGCGGCGGCGGAGATGCTCGTGGGCGAGCACGACTTCGCGGCGCTCCGCTCGGTCGGCTCGAACGTGAAGACGACGGTGAGGACGATGTACGAGCTCGAGGTCCGCGAGGAGGGCGGCACGGTCCTGATACGAATGAAAGCGAACGGCTTCCTCTACAATATGGCGCGTGCGATATCCGGCACGCTGCTGTATGTGTCGGAGGGGAAGCTCTCGCCGGAGGACATACCAGCGCTGCTCGAAGCGGGCGAACGCACGGCCGCGGGGCCGACGCTGCCGGCCTGCGGCCTCTATATGACCGGCGTGTGGTACAGGGAAAACATCTGAATCTGAGATCGGTGAGGAATGAAAATGGCAAAGGAGAAAGAAAAGACTGCGGATGAGGAAAAGCCCAGGCGGAAAAGAGACCCGCTCGGGCTGATACTGCGGTTCCTGCTCGTGATAGCGGCGGGTCTTTTTGTCACACTCGCCGTAGTCAGCTGGCCCAGTATCCGCGAAAACGGCTTCTACGCCACCTTCTTCGGCACGGAGGATGAGCAGGGAGCATTGGAGCGCGCGGAGGAGATAGAGTTCGTCGCGAATACCCGCAACGTGTTCTGCGCCTATCGCGAGGGCGCGGCGATACTCGGGCCGAGCGGACTGCAGGTCGTCCGGCCGGACGGCTCTACAGAGATAGATGAGCCCAAGAGCTTCACTAACCCCGTGCTCCGCTGTGACGGAAAATGGCTCCTCGCCTATGACTCTGGCGGGACCGGGATGATCCTCGTCGAAGACGGCAAGGTGAAGGCAAACGACTCAGCGCCGGGAGATCTCATATTTGCGGAGGTCAACGGCAGAGGCTGGCAGCTCATGATACAGAAGAGCGCCAACTGGCGAGCCGTCGCCACCGTCCTTGACGCGGACGGTAAGACGGTGTACGAGCTGTCGAGCGCGGAACGCTACCTGATAGGGGGAGACGTCTCGCCGGACGGCACGCGCACAGCGCTCGCGGGCGTGCGCCAGGTCGACGCGCAGATAGTTTCCTCGGTCTACATATTTGAACACTCCAGCGCTGAGGCTGAGCCGATGGCGTTCTGGGAGGACCCGAACGGCATGGTGCTATCCGCCGAGTTCCTTGACGACGAGACCATACTCGTCCTCACGGACGAGGCGGCGGTTTTCGTGGACGGAGACACCGGCGCGGAGACGGCGCGATATGAGTTCGGCGCGTACAAGCTGACGGATTACGGTGCAGGGGACAGCTTCGTGTCGCTCGCGCTCACGAGCGCTTCGGGTCTCAGCTGCCGCGTGGTGACGCTCGACTTCCAGGGTAGCGAGCTTGCGGCGCGTGTGACGGGAGAGGTCACGGACATGGACGCCGAGGGAAACGAATTCGGAATTTTGACAAATGACGGGTTCATGGTGTATAATAATAATTTGGAGGGCGCGGCGGAGGGATCCTGCCCCGCCGGAAGCAGAAAGCTGCTTGTTGCGGCGGGAGGTACGGTCTATGTAATAACCTCCGGCACCGCCTCCGTATATCAATACTAGCGTGAGTTTGCCACGCAATCCGGAAAGACAGAGAGGTACGGATGAACGCTTTTCAGAACATAATTCTTGACCTTGTGATAGCCGCGGTGCTGATATTCGCGGCGGTGCACGGCGCGCGGCGCGGATTTGTGCTGATGCTCGCGTCGTTTCTGAAGGTCATAATAGCTCTTGTCGGTTCGGTGCTGCTCACCGTACTGCTCGCGCCGAAGGTGGCGGACGCCATCGAGCCCGCGATAGAGGAGAGGGTGCTTCCGCCGATAATGGAGCTTGCGGACGAGACCGGCAGACTTGCGGACGCGTCCTTTGAGGCGCTGTCGGACACAAGGGTGTTCGGCGTACGGCTCGGCGACTATCTGAACGCCGGATCCGGCGGAAGCGCCGGCGAAGCGGGCGGGGAGCTTGCGGAGTCCGCCGCGCATGCGCTCAGCGTGGAGATAGCGGGTTCGTTCTCGCGCACCGTCGTCGGCGCGGTGTCCTTCTTCCTGCTGCTCATAGCGGTGGCGATCGTGGCGCACGCGCTCGACCTTGCGTTCCGTCTGCCTCTGCTCGGAGGGATAAACCACGCTCTCGGGCTTCTGCTCGGAGCCGTGAGCGGACTGCTCATAGTTCTGCTTCTTGTGACCGTGGCGGAGATATTCGTCTCGCCGGACGTCGCGGACAATACGGTGCTCTTCTCGTTCTTCCGCGATATAAATCCGTTCTCGCTCCGCTGAGCGGGTGAGTGGTTTGTCGTGAGGCTTTGCCGGAGCAAAGTAATTTCCGGACGGGATGTCCCAAAGATGTCCGTCCGATTTAAGGAGGATATGTGATGAATGTTCCGAACGCGTTATCGCTGCTGAGGATAGCCATGGTCCCCGCTTTTGCGGGAGTGTTTTTCTCCGACCTGCCTCACGCGCACAGGTGGGCGGGACTCATATTCCTGCTTGCGGCGCTCACGGATATGCTCGACGGCCGGATAGCACGGAAGTACAACAAGATAACGCGCCTCGGAAGAGTGCTTGACCCGCTCGCGGACAAGCTGATGACTGCGGCGGCGCTTCTCTGCATAATAATATCGAAGCTCATTCCGCTCTGGATATTTATCGTGTTCGCCGTAAAGGAGATTTTGATGGGCCTCGGCTCGGTGGTGCTCTACAGGCATATCGACGACGTGCCGCCCTCGAATATCCTCGGAAAGGCATCCACGGTGGTGTTCTTCACGTCCTGCCTTGTGATGATGCTCTTTGAGATACCGCCGAAGGCGGCGACAATAGTTATGACCTGCGCGCTTGCGCTCACGCTAATAGCCTTCGTCGGATACGCGCTCAATATGTTCCGCCTTATTTCCGAGAAGCGGACCGCACACTGAGAAGACCGAGATTTTTGACTTCTGAAAGGAAAACACAGCAAAATGCCAAACAACCCGATGATTTGCAGCAGATGTAAGAAAAATATTGCCACGATATTCGTCACGCGCGTCGAGAACGGCGAACAGAAGAACGAGGGTCTCTGCCTGAAGTGCGCCAAGGAGCTCGGGATACGTCTGCCGGATGACGCGCTGAAGCAGATAGACCAGATGATAGAGCAGCTCGGCATCACGCCCGAGGAATTTGAGCAGGCGCAGAACGAGATGATGGGCATGCTCTCCGAGCAGTCCCACGACCATGACGACGGAGACGGAGACGGCGGCGACGATGACAAGGACGAGGGGAGAACGGCGACCTTCCCGTTCCTCGACCGCCTCTTTGGCGCGAACGGCGGGGAGCCGCCGATGCAGCAGCCCTTCTCCGGCGGAGACGGCAGCTCCGCGAGGAGCGAGAAGCGCTCAAAGCAGGACAAGAACCGCAAGTTCCTCGACTCCTACTGCATATCGCTCACCGGAAAAGCCGCAGAGGGAAAGCTTGACCGCGTAGTCGGCAGGGAGACCGAGATAGAACGCGTAACGCAGATACTCAACCGCCGTCAGAAGAACAACCCCTGTCTCATAGGTGAGCCGGGCGTCGGCAAGACCGCCATAGCGGAGGGACTCGCGCAGCGCATAGTAGACGGAGACGTGCCGGACAAGCTGAAAAATAAGGAAGTATACCTGCTTGACCTCACGGCGCTCGTCGCGGGCACGCAGTTCCGCGGACAGTTCGAGAGCCGCATGAAGGGCCTCATAGACGAGATAAAGCGCCTCGGGAACATCATCCTGATGATAGACGAGGTACACAGCATCGTCGGCGCGGGAGATGCGGAGGGCTCGATGAACGCCGCGAACATCCTCAAGCCGGCGCTCTCGCGCGGCGAGATACAGGTAATAGGCGCGACGACGTTTGCCGAGTACCGCAAGCACATCGAAAAGGACACCGCGCTCGAGCGGCGCTTCCAGCCGGTCACTGTGAACGAGCCCTCGGTCGATGAGACGGTGGAGATAATCAAGGGCATAGCCCACTATTACAGCGACTTCCACGGCGTGAAGATAAGCGACTACGTCGCGCGTGAGGCCGCCGTCCTCAGCGAGCGGTACATCACCGACCGCTATCTGCCGGACAAGGCTATAGACCTCATAGACGAGGCGTGCAGCGAGGTAAACCTCAAGAGCCCCGTTATAAACGAGCGCGACAGGCTCCGCCGCGAGCTCGATTCCATAGTCGATGAGCGCGTGAAGCTTGACGCCGCCACCGCGAGCGGCAAGACACCGGCCGACGCGCAGGAGAACTATCAACGCCTTGCCATGCTTCGCAGCCGCGAGCTCCAGATAAACGCCCGCCTCGCTGCGCTGGAGCAGGATCTGCCATCGCTCGGCGTCGACGATCTCGCGCGGGTGATCGAGCTGTGGACAAAAATACCGGCTTCATCCATCCGGGAGGCGGAGTTCGAGAAGCTGAAGGACCTCGATAAGCGCCTCCGTTCCAGGATAATCGGACAGGACGAGGCGATAGACGCCGTCGCGCGCGCCATACGGCGCGGACGCGCGGGCATCTCCGCCAAGCGCAAGCCGGTGAGCTTCATATTCGTCGGGCCCACCGGTGTCGGTAAGACCGAGCTTGTGAAGTGCCTTGCGCGCGACCTCTTCGACTCGCCGGAGAGTCTTATCCGCCTTGACATGAGCGAGTTTATGGAAAAGCACTCCGTCAGCCGCATAGTCGGCGCGCCTCCGGGATACGTCGGCTACGACGAGGCAGGACAGCTCACCGAGAAGATACGCCGCAAGCCCTACTCGGTCGTGCTGTTTGACGAGATAGAGAAGGCGCACCCCGACGTTCTGAACATCCTTTTGCAGATACTCGACGACGGGCGGATAACCGACGCGCACGGCAAGGAGGTAAACTTCGAGAACACCGTCATAATCATGACTTCCAACGCCGGAAGCGACCGCAAGGGGAGCGGTTCGGTCGGATTTGACCGCAGCTTCAACGAGCAGTCGCGCGAGCGCGCCATGAAGGCGCTCGGCGAGATAATGCGCCCCGAGTTCATCAACCGCGTCGATGAGGTCGTCGTTTTCAACCAGCTGTCCGAGGAGGACTTCTCGCGCATAGTCCGTATAATGCTCGGCGACCTCAGAGACTCTCTGAAGGAGCGGGAGATGACGCTGGAGTGGAGCGCGGAGGTGGAGCAGTGGCTCGTTAAGAAGAGCTATTCGCTCACCTACGGCGCGCGCAACCTCCGCCGGCTCATTCAGAAGGAGGTCGAGGACGCGCTCGCGTCGGCACTCATAGACAACTACGACCGCAATGTCCGCGGCTTCGTGCTTGACGTTGCGGACGGGAAAATAACCGTAGAAATACAGACCATGCAGTAAATTAGGAAACGTGCCCCTGCGGGCACGTTTCTCATAAACTCCGCCTTATGGCGGAATAAGGGGGTTTTGTGATGAAGAAGATAGTTTCCGATACGTTTACCGAGTTCCGCTACCCGAGTATGCCCGGCTTCTCGCCGGACGGCAAGATGCTTGCGTATGTGGAGAGCGGTGTTTCAAAGGAGGAAAATAAGTACTTCGGAGACATCCACATCGTTGACGTCGAGAGCGGTGCGGATCGTCGGCTCACCGGCTCGGGGGACGCTCGCAGCTACGTCTGGACAAAGACCGGAAAGCTGCTCTTTCCCGCAATGAGAGACGAGAAGCTGAAGAAGCGCGCCGAGGCCGGTGAACCGCTTACGGCGTTCTACGAGATAGACCCGTCGGGCGGCGAAGCGACGCTCGCGTTCACGCTGCCGCTCGCCGGAGCGAGCCTCCGTCCGATAGACGCCGAGCGGTACCTCGTCGCGGCGACGTACGACAACACACTCCCCGACCTCTCCGGCATGAGCGATGAGGAGAAGGAAAAGACGCTTCGCGAGCGGCGCGAGTCGCCCTGCGAAGTGCTCACGGAGTATCCGTTCTGGGAAAACGGAGGAGGGTTCACCTCCGGACATCGGAGCCGCCTCTACATATTCAACCGGTCCTCCGAGGAGCTGAAACCGATAACGGGCGAGTGGTTCGACCTCGCGGGCTTTGCCCTCTCGCCGGACGGGAAAACGGTGGTCTTCGGCGGAGGGGAGTGGCGCGACTACACGAGCTACACCGAAAAGACGGGGCTCTTTGTATGTGACCTCAAAACTCTGAAGATTCGGGAGCTGCTCGGCGCCGGACGCTTCCATGTGTCGGGCTTTGACTTCCTTGACGGCGACACGCTCGTCATGTGCGCCGGGGACGGCGCCACTCTCGAGACCGGCGACTTCTACACCATCTCGCTTGACTCGGGCGAGTGCCGCAGGATAGCCGAAAACGACTACGGCGTGGGCTACGGTTCGGTCGGAAGCGACGCGCGCGTCGGCGGCGGACGCGGCGCCAAGGTCGTCGACGGAAGCTGGTACTTCATCTCCACGCGCGGAGACGGCAGCGAGCTCTGCGTCATACGTCCGGACGGGCGGCTTGCGGACGGGCTCACGCCGGAGGGCGCGTGCGACTGCTTCGACATAGCGGACGGCCACCTCGCCTTCTGCGGGCTCTACGGCGACAAGCTCTCTGAGCTCTACCTTGACGGCAAGGCCGTGACCGATTACAGCGCGGCGCTCTCCGAATACGACGTACGCACACCGGAAAAGCACGTCTTTACCGCGTCGGACGGGTACGAGATACACGGCTGGGCGATGACGCCCGCGGGCTACAAGCCGGGAAAGAAGTACCCCGCGATACTGCACATCCACGGCGGGCCGCGCACCACGTTTGACGGGGTGTTCCACCACGAGATGCAGGTCTGGGCAAACGCCGGGTACTTCGTGTTCTTCTGCAACCCGCGCGGCTCGGACGGGCGCGGGGACGACTTTGCGGATATATGGGGCAAGTACGGCTCAGTCGACTATGCGAATATAATGGAATTTGCCGATCTGATGCTCGAGAAGTATCCGGATGCCGACGCGGAGCGCTTCGGCGTCACCGGCGGAAGCTACGGCGGTTTCATGACGAACTGGATAATCGGACATACGAACCGTTTCGCGTGCGCCTGCTCGCAGCGCTCCATATCGAACTGGACGAGCTTCGAGCACACGACGGACATAGGCATACCTTTCACCGAGACTAACCATCTCACGACTACTCGGGACGACGTCTCGGCGCTGTGGGACTTCTCGCCGCTGAAGTACGCGCCGAACTGTGTCACGCCGACGCTATTTATCCACTCCGACTCGGACTACCGCTGCTGGATGGTTGAGGGACTTTCCATGTACACCGCCCTCAAGCGGAACGGGTGCGACGCGAAGCTCTGCCTTTTCAAGGGCGAGAATCACGACCTCAGCCGCACGGGACGCCCGAAGAGCCGCATCCGCAGGATGGACGAGATACTCGCGTGGTTTGACAAGTACCTAAGATGATTTCGCTGGCGCGTCGGCGCGAAATGTGCTCGCTTCGCTGCGCACCCTTTCGCAATTCCCAAACGCTCCTTCGGAGCGTTTGGGAGCCCTTCCGATTGAAATGCTCGGCGGAAATGAATTCCGCCTGCGCAAATTCGGCGCTGTGCGCCGAATTTAACCGCGCGAACAGGCGCGGCGCAGCCATAGGCTGCGTAGAGCGTCGAATGCGGTATGGGTTCGAGGGCCCCAAGATTAGCAGAAAGTCGGGACGTCGGCGCGAAGCGCCGAGGTCTGATGCGCCCGGTAGAGGGTTATATGCAGTAGAAGTTCGAGGGCGCATTGTACACGCCGTCAAAGTTTACGGATTTGACTTTATTTCGCGCCAAAGGCGCGAAACTCTGCGAGGCTGATGCGTGACAGTGCAGAGCAAATTTCAAACGGTACAAAGCACCGTTTGGGGGTTGGCGAAACTCTGCGAGGCTTTGGATAAGCGAAGGAGCGGGGCTTAAAGCCCCGCTCCTTTCAGTTGATGGCTCTGTCCTTATGGGTTTGCCGCAGCAGCCAGAAAAGTTCACTTCACCGGCCGGTCGAACGACGGGTTGAACGCGTAGAAGTTGCGGCTGTTCAGACGGTCAGTCGTGCGGCTGAGAGCTTCACCAAATCTCTGAAAATGCACAACTTCACGCTCGCGCAGGAAGCGTATCGGGTCGATGACGTCCGGGTCGTCCACCATGCGGAGGATGTTGTCGTAAGTCACCCTCGCTTTCTGTTCGGCCGCGAGGTCTTCCGTGAGGTCGGCTATCGTGTCGCCCTTGACGCCTATGAACGCCGCCGTGAACGGCACTCCGCTCGCCGCCTGCGGGTAGATGCCCGCGGTGTGGTCGACAAAATAGGTGTCAAAGCCCGCCTTCTTTATCTCCTCGTCCGACATGCAGCGGGTGAGCTGATGGACTATCGCGCCTATCATCTCCATGTGCCCAAGCTCCTCGGTGCCGATATCGGTGAGCAGTCCCTTCAGGTCGGCGTAGGGCATGGAGAAGCGCTGGCTGAGATAGCGCATGCTCGCCGCGAGCTCCCCGTCGGGGCCGCCATACTGGCTTATGATGAATTTTGCAAGCGCCGGGTTCGGATTTTTTATCTTTACAGGATATTGGAGCGTCTTTTCGTATTCAAACATTATATATCCCTCCTACCGAGTTCCCACGGCCACGGGTCGTTTATCCAGTCGTAGCTCTCTGAGCAGACGACGTCCTGCTTGGAGAGCGGGCCGAACCGCTTCACATATGCATCTCTCTTCTCGCGGTAAGCCGTCTGATAGGCCTGAAGGAGCGAGAGCGCCTCGCGGTCAGAGCAGTGAGTGTCGAGGTAGAGGCTGAGCTCGGTGATGATGAAGTGGAGCGCCTGAAGCTCACCGAGGGGAGTCATCCTGACCGGCCGGACGTTGTAGTTGTTCCCGAGGGGCAGCTCAAGGCTGGGGTAGAGCGTGCCGCGCGAGAGCGCTGCGCCCGGCTCGAACCTTGCGGAACCTTGCCGCTGCATCGGGGTGTAGGTCATGGCGATAACCGCCTCCTGCGGAAGGTCGCCTGTATCCGCGCCCGAACGCGGCCGGTGTTCGGGCATTTGCATGAGCAGCTTGTCGTAATCCATTGTATACCGCCGTTTCTCCGCACCTTTCCTTCGCTCCCGCGCCGGTGCGGCAGCCTCGGGAGCGGCCCATATCGGGCTATGTACAAATATGCCGGGGGCGGGCGAACTGTGCCGCGCGCGGAGCGGCGGAGGCGCCGCCGAGAGCCCGGGACGCGGTAAACCGCCCCTTGCACGACGTTTTTTCCGCAAAATTCACAGTTTGTACTTTTCTTTGAAGAGGGTTTGTGGTATGATTACAATAAAGACAGTTTTTTGCGGAGGTATATCTATGCCTGACAATACAAATCTTCCGGAAAAGAACGACTGGGCCGACCGAAACGAGAAGCCGACGCAGTGGGGCGCGAGGATAGACGACGCGACGCGCACTGAAGCGAGGCGCACGCGCAGAGGGCCGCAGATATTCAACATCATCGGCGCGCACATCATCGGCGCGTTCCTCACCTTCCTTGTGATGAACGTGCTCGGCCTTGTGATAAGCGAGACGGTGGCGACTGTCATCGGCTACTCCGTCGGCATATTCAGCTTCGTCGCCGTCACCTATATCGAGGGGTGGCACGCGGGCGAGCGTGACATCAACATGATGAACTACGGCCATATCCCGCGCGACAAATTCCGCGGGCTGAAGTGCGCGATGATAGCCGAGAGCATCGGGCTGCTGTTCGCGGTGCTGATGGTGGCGCACGGCTTTGTTGTGCTTTCTCAACGTGCGCAGGGGCTTGACCCGCTCATGCAGACCGGCATAAGCGCCATCATCCCGATAGTCTATCACACGTTTTATATGCCGTTCCTCTTCGTGCTGCAAAAGCTTGAGGACGTGTCGCCGCTGTTCTGCCTTATCCCGGTCGTGATAGCGCCGGCGATATATCATGTCGCCTACACCTTCGGAATGAAGCATTTTTCGATACTTTCAAAGTTGGTTTACAAGAAGCAGGAGCCGGAGAAGAAGTAGTCCCATCAGGCGGAAGACAACCCCGGCGACTGAGAATGTAAATTTCAACGATTTTTAGACCGCCTCCCACATATTCTGTACGGGAGGCGGTCGATGATGAAAAGACTTATTTCGTCTGTTGTTTCGGCATTTGTTCTCGCGGCGCTCGCGCGTCCCGCTGCGGCGTACACACCCGTCATAGACGCGGGACACGGCGGCTTCGACGGCGGCGCGGTGAGCTCGAGCGGGGTGATAGAGAGCGGACTGAACCTCGCGATCTCGCTGAAGACGGCGGCTCTCTTCAGACTGTTCGGTGTAGACCCCGTGCTCATCCGCGAGACCGACACGGCGGTAGGGGACGGAAGCAGGTCGGGCAGGACCGCAAAGGCGGCCGATCTGCGGCGGCGCGTCGAGATCGTCGAGGAAACGGAGGACGCGTTCCTTATCAGCATACACCAGAATATGTTCGGTGACAGCCGTTACGGCGGCGCGCACATCTTCTATAAGGGAGAGGAAGCAAAGCCGCTTGCGGAGGCGCTTCAGAGAAACGTCCGCGAGCAGCTCGACCCGGAGAACACGCGCGAGACGAAGCCCGTCGCAAACGACGTGTACCTCTTCCGCAAGATAACCTGTCCCGGGATACTCGCGGAGTGCGGATTTCTTTCAAACTCCCGCGACCTCGCGGAGCTTCAGGACGAAGGACACCAGAAGAAGCTCGCATGCCTTATCGTGAGCGGATTGCTCACGCTCGAGAGCGGCGGGATGTGACGGCGGCGTTCGGCGCGCCCCGGTCGTGATGAGAAAAAACCTGAAGTCAAAACGTGAAAGGAAGATAGATATTGCCTGCATCTAAGGAAAAAACACTGTTCTTCTGCTCGGAGTGCGGATATGAGACCTACAAGTGGTCCGGCCGCTGCCCGAGCTGCGGAAAGTGGAACACGCTAGTCGAGAGCACGGTCGTGACCGGACCCGCGCCTAAGCACGCTGTCTCCGCGCCCGCCGGGCGGGAGAACACGGTCATGCGCCTCTCGGAGGTGTCGGAGGAGAGCGAACCGCGCTTCTCGACGGGGCTCGGGGAGCTCGACCGCGTGCTCGGCGGAGGCGCGGTGCAGGGGAGCCTCGTGCTCGTGGGCGGAGAGCCGGGCGTCGGCAAGTCGACGCTGCTGCTGCAGATATGCGCGTCGCTCTGCCTCGAGCGGCGGGTGCTCTACGTCTCGGGCGAGGAGAGCATCCGACAGATAAGCATGAGGGCGCGCCGCCTCGGCGTCGCAGGGGACAACCTCTCTGCACTCTCCGAGACCGACCTTGACAGGATAATCGAGCTTGTCCGCGAGAACAGTCCGGATATACTCATCGTCGACTCGATACAGACGATGTTCCGCCGCTCGAACGCCTCCGCGCCGGGCAGCGTCAGCCAGATAAAGGACTGCACGCTCGCACTGATGCAGCTTGCAAAGACCGACGGGGTGACGGTGTTCGTCGTCGGACACGTCAACAAAGAGGGCTCGCTTGCGGGGCCGAAGGTGCTCGAGCACATAGTCGACTGCGTGCTGAGCTTCGAGGGGGACAGAAACCTCATCCACAGGATACTCCGCGCGGAGAAGAATCGCTTCGGTTCGACTAACGAGATAGGCGTATTCGAGATGACGGGAGAGGGGCTGCGTGAGATACCGAACCCGTCCGAGATGCTGCTTTCCGGACGGCCGTCGAACGTCGCGGGCTCCTGCGTCGCCTGTGTGATGGAGGGTTCGCGGCCGGTGCTTGCGGAGGTTCAGGCGCTCGTTACGCCCACCGCCTACGGAAACCCGAGGCGGATGAGCTCGGGACTTGCCTATGACCGGGCGGTCCTTATGCTCGCGGTGCTCGAACGCCGCGCGGGGCTGATAACCTCAAATCGGGACGCATACATAAACATCGTCGGAGGGCTGAAGGTGGACGAGCCCGCCATAGACCTCGCGACGGTGCTCGCGCTCGCGGGCGCGCTGCTCGACCGACCTACGGGGGACGACCTCGCCGCGTTCGGAGAGGTCGGACTTGCGGGTGAGCTGAGAGGAGTCACCGCCGCCGAACAGCGCCTCGCGGAGGTGCGGCGCCTCGGCTTCAAGCGGTGCGCGATGCCGGCGCGGGGCGCAAGGGACGTCCGCGTGCCGGACGGCCTCGAGGTGATACGCGTGAGGACCGTGAGCGAAGCCATCAAGGAGCTCCTGTAATCGATCATTCTTTCTCTGGGAGGACGGAAATGCGTAGTATATCCGTAAAATGCACGGCGGCGGCGCTGACGGCGGCGCTGTTCTTCGGCGGGTGCGCGCTGCTGCCGGAGGAGGCGGAGGCGCCGTCGCCCCCGCTGATATACGCTTACGAAAAGACAAGCTACACCTTCGCAAACGTAGACCGGGGGGGCATCCTCGAGACGAAGAGGGTGACCTTCCGTTACACGCCGGCCTTGAAGCAGTCGCTCGCGTTCGACGTGAGCGGGGCGGCGCTCGAGGCGGTCCACGTCTCCGTAGGGGACGAGGTGGAGGAGGGCGAGCTGCTGTGCGAGCTGGAGGACGGCGGGATATCCGACGAGATAGACGCCGCCCGCGAAACGATAGAGGGCTATGAGCGGGCGCTTGACGAGGCAGCGGAAAACTCGAAGCTCGAGCTTGAGCGGTTCGACCTGCGCATAGCCTCGGACCCGGAGAACGAGAGCCTCCGGAGCGAGCGGGAGGCGGCGGAGAAGAACTATGAGGAGAGCCGCCGCACGACCGAGCTGCGCCTTGCCGCAGAGAAGGCGAGACTGGACGAGCTGACAGCCGCCGCAGATAAGCGCCGTCTCTACGCCCCGTTCGCGGGGACGGTGACCTATGTGAAGAGCTTCGGCGGAGACGGCTTTATCTCGACCGCCGGGGAGAGCTTCATCACCATAAGCGACAAGAACTCCATGGTCTTTTCCTGCAACGAGACCGACGCGAACGGACTCTTTGAGGTCGGCGACACCGTTACGGTCGATATAGGCGGCGAGGAGTACGAGGCGGAGGTCATCTCGTCCGAGGGGAACACCGCAAGCATCGTTCCGCGCGACTACACCGAGTCGGCGGCGGAGGGAACCTACGGAGTGGTGAGCATAACGACCAGTGCCGTGTACGACGTTCTGCGGGTGCCATCCGGGGCGGTGAAGAGCGCGAACGGTCAGTCGATAGTCTACATGCTGGAGGACGGCATCCGTGTGATGAGAGAGGTAGAGACCGGCTTTTCGGCCGACGGCATGACGGAGATCATCTCCGGTCTTGAAGAGGGAGAGCAGGTGATAGTGTCGTGAAGCTGAGAATACTCGCGGTCGCATCCGCCGCCGCGCTGCTTATGACGTCCTGCAGCGGAGGAGGGGGGACGTCCGCGCCGCCGCTCGACGACTCGATACAGGTCGTGTACGATACGGCAAAGGCCGAGCGCGGAGACGTCGAAGCGACGCTCGTGTACTCCGCATACGTCCTGCCGGTCCAGGTCGACGTGTCCTTTGAGGATTCGTCCGGCGTGGTGGACAGGGTGTTTGTGAAGTCGGGAGACAGCGTCTCCGAGGGGGACGCGCTCCTGCGGCTCGACACCGAAGGACTCAGGGAGAGACTTGACGACGCGGAGGCGCGGCGCGTTTCACTCGAGGAGAGCGGAGCGCGCGAGCGGCGCCTTATCGAGATAGACCTGGAGCTCGCAAGGCTCGACCTCGAGGAGGCGGAGGAGTCGGACCCCGACGGGTTGGACGCTTCGCTGCTCCGGCTCGAGGTCGAGCGAAGGCAGTCCGACCTTGACAGGTACGATGAACAGCTCGCGAGGTCGCTTGACTCCGCAAAACAGGACATAGCGGAGCTTGAAGATGAAATAGAGAGCGCCACACTGCGCGCGCCGGTGAGCGGCGAGGTCATATCGGTCTACGCGTCGGAGGGGTCGCGCGCCGCGTCCTCGACGACGCTTGTCACGCTTGCCGACGGAGACCGGCGCTACATAAGCTGCTCGGCAAAGGAGAAGGTGCCGGCTTCGGCGGAGCTCAGCTATATCGAGGACGGCGTGCAGTATCCGCTCGAGCGCTGGGAGTACACCGACCGCGAGATCGCGGTGTTCGAGGCGACGGGGAAGGACGTTCCTCCGAGGTTTGTGCGCTCGGACGGCGGTGAGCTTCCCGAGACGGGAGAGTTCGTTCAGCTCCGCGCCGTCCGCGAGAGCTCGAAGGACACCGTGAGGATACCTTCGGGTGCGCTCTACCGCGATTCCGGCATTACCTACGTCTATATAGAGGACGACGGGGAGCTCGTGTACACCGAGGTGAAGGTCGGAGTCACGAATGACGCTTATGCGGAGATACTTGACGGAGTAGAGGAGGGGGATGAGGTCTATGTCGTCGGTTAAGAGAGTGTGCGCGCTGGTGCTTGCGGCGATGGCGGCGCTTTCCCTCGTCTCCTGCTCGGAGAGCGAGAGCGCGGGCGAGGCGCTGATAAAGCCGGTAGAGAGAAGCGCAGGAAGCTCCTCCGGCTCGACGCGCACGGCGGAGGTCACGGTGGGCGAAATATCGCGGACCATGGCGACGGACGCCTCGGTAACGTTCGCAACAAAGGACATATACTGCGAGTTCAGCGGAGCGCGCTTTGCCGAATACTATGTCTCCGCAGGAGACATAGTTGAGGAGGGCGCGCCGATAGCGCGTTTTACGATAGAGTCGAGCGCGGCGGAGCGGCAGCGCCTTGAAGCTGAGCTTGAGATAGCGGAGAGCGAAACGGAGCAGGCGCTGGAAGGTGCTCGGAGCGGCGTCTCGGCGGCGCGCGAAGCGCTCGCGGCGGCGGACAGGTCGGACGCGCGGGGATACCGCCGCGCGGAGCTCGCCCTGGAGCGCGCGCAGCTTCAGCTGGAGGCGGCGCAGTCGAACGCCGCCGCACGGGTCTCGGAGGCGCAGGAGATGCTTGACGAGTTCAACGAGCGTTCGGCAGAGGATACCGTTTACTCCCCGGCGCGCGGGTGCATCTACTCCCTTGAGAGCTTCGGAGCGGGACTCCCGGTGGAATACGGCAGCCGGGTGTGTACGTTCATAAGCTACGAGGACATAGCCGTTACCGCTTCAAGCGATATCACCGGTGCTCCGCGCTACGGCGAAAGGGCGGTCGTAAAGACCGACCTGTTTGACGGGGAGATAGAGAGCCGCGTGCTCGACGCACCGATAAACCGGGGAGAGGACACCGGTGCCTTTACCCTTGAGATACCGGACGAGGTGATGGAGGCCGCAAACGCCGCCCTCGCGTCGGACAGCGCCGGCAGGTTCATGCCGCGCATACGGGTGGAGGTCGAGCGCTTTTCGCTTGACGGCGCCGTGACAGTTCCGAACGACGCGCTGAAAAGCGAGGAGGGCAGGCGGTACGTCTACGTCATGCGGGACGGGACCCCGAGAAAGCGCTTCGTCGTCGCGGGACTTGCGGACGAGAAGAACACACAGATACTGGCCGGCCTTGAGCCGGGCGAGTATGTGAGCGTCGGCTGAGGGGAGGCAGAGAAATGTTCGGATTCATCCTCAGAAAGATGCTCTCAAACAAGTGGCTCGTCGCAAGCCTGCTGATAGGCAATCTGCTGCTCTGCTCGATGGTGGCGAGCATCCCGATATACTCGGACGCCATACTTCAGCGGATGATAGTCCGCACACTTGACGCAAGACAGGTGGAGCGGAACAGCTATCCGCTCGCGGTGGAGCTGCGCTTCAACTCGCTTAACATGAACAAGGGCCGCGAGTA
>CANRIN010000021.1 GCA_947630675.1 uncultured Clostridia bacterium
GCATCAGACCTCGGCGCTTCGCGCCGACGTCCCGACTTTCTGCTGATCCTGGGCCCTCGAACCCATACCGTATCCGATCATCTACCGGGCGCATCAGAATCCCAAACGGCGCTGAGCGCCGTTTGGGAGCCCTTCCGATTAAACGTGCTCGCCCCGAATGAATCGGGGCTCCGCGATGTTGCCTGCGGCAACATCGCGCAGACAATTCTGTAAAATGTTTGGCTTTGCCCGTGAAGCGGGTAAAGCTCACGAGGGCTGAATATGTGCCGATGAAGAATTTATGGGTGCCCTCGTGTTCCGCACGAGCATTTTGATCAAAAGGGCTCCCACGCGGTCGCCGACCGCGTGGGAACAGCACGTTTCGCGCCGACTCGCTGCAAATCGTAAGGGCGCGGATAAGATCCGCGCCCGCGATTTGCCGTGAAAGTTTTTTAGAAGTACTTGCTGATGCCGTCGATGACGTGGTCGAGCGGCGCGCTTATCATGACGGTGAACTGCACTCCGTTCTCCGTGCGGAACTTCTCGAGCCAGTCGAGGAACTCGGCGCAGTGCTCGGGGTCACTGTCCCCCGCGACCTTGTAAAGGCTGTCGATAAAGACGTGAGTGGTATCGTAGTTGCCCGCGTAGAGACCGGAGATAAAGCCCTTCAGCGCCTCATAGCTGTTCACGGGATAGTGGGTTATATCAATAAGGCGAGCCTTATAGTTTACATCGTATGTCAGGCGCTTGCCGCGCTCAATGCAGATAACCGTGCCTTTTTCGGTCAGAAGAGCCTCGTTGACGATGCTGACGACCTTCTGAGTCTTGCCCGAGCCCTTAGGCCCCATTATGACTTTGATCAAATGTAATACCCCCTAAGAATATGTTGGGTTCCTGCTGTCTGTATTTTATCATAAAAGCGGAGCGAATTCAAGCCGTCCGAATATGAAATTTGTACTACTTACACAAGCGGGCGGCGGCAGGCGGAAAAGCTCCGAAAAAGTCCGCTCCGACCGCCGCGTCTCTGCCTCCGGTCAGCCGTGTCACTCCGCGGCGTCCGCGGCCTCCTTGAGGCGCGCCATCGCGTCGAGGAACAATTCGTCCTGCGGGGCGTACCCCTCCGCCGTAGGGAACTGTGCCGCGACCGCGAGTCTGCCCCCGTTTATCAGCATTCCGACCGACATCCTTGCCGTCGACGACAGCCTCGGCAGGAAGTGCGCCCCCGCCGCGCGGAAGCGCTCTCCGCCCGGTTCCACCGCGCCGAGGTCTGTGATATTGAACGCCCTGTCCGCTATGAGCCCGAACATGTCCCGCGCCTGCGCCGCCATAAGGTCGCCGTAGCCGCCGAACGCGGAGTACCAGCTCGCGTCGATGAGCGTCGGCTCGAGAGAGCGCATGAACGCCGCCTGATTGTCCTCCTCATCGGAGGCGAAGCGCTCGCGGATGGCCTGCGCTATCTGCCCGGCGCAGGGCACGAGCTCAAGCGAGTTTGCAAGGTCGTATCCGAACACCACGCTCTTCTCGCAGTCCGCCATACCCTTCTCGCCCCCCCGGACGCCGCGCGCGTAGCCCGCGTTCCCGCTGTCCTCCTGGGCAAGCACCAGCGCCGCCGCAACGAGCGCGCCGAGGTGCGCGCCGCCCGACTTCGCCAGCGCGTTGAGCCGCGCAGTCTCCTCACGGGTGAAAACGTACTCCGCCGTCTCTGCGCCGCGCTGCCAGTAGCTCTCGCAGAGCAGCAGATAGTCGTCATAGTTCATCGGTTTGCCGTACTGCGCCCAGCGCTTGTTCATCATCTTGCTCATGGTGCGGGTCATCATCGGCAGTTTTACCGCCTTCGGCTCAGCGGGCGCGCGGTAATGAAGCGGTTCGCCGAGCGACCCGCTCGTGTTGAGCTCCGCAATAACGTCCCTCGCTATCTCCGCAAGGCAGCTCGCGTCGCCAACTATCCTGTGAAGCGAGATGACGAGGATCGTCTTCTTCTCTCCCTCGATAAGTCCGAAGCGCACAAGCTCACCCTGCTCGGTCTCGAACGGAGACTGCTCCACGTCCGCCGCGACGATGCGCCAGTCGCTCTCGTCCTCGAGCTCGGCGGCGTAGACCGTGTAGCCCGGCTCCGGCGTCGTCATAAAGTACGCCGCGCCGCCCGCCGACTGCACCGCCTTGCATCCGAGCAGCGGATGGTGCTCCACTGCTGCGCGGATCGCGCGCTCGAGCGCCGCCGTCGGCGGCGCGGGTTCGATGTCCACGGCGAGAGTGTTCATCGGCGCCGGGTCGTGCAGGTACTGTCTCTCGTTAATTATATCAGCCTTCATGCTTTCCCTCCCCGGAAAACCGGCCGCGCCGGATCGGCGCTCGGCCGCTCCGCACCGGTCGGAAATCAATCCGATTTTCTGAAGTTTGTGATTGATTATATCACAGAGATAGGATATAATCAAGGCGTAAGAGAGAACCGATCATAAGGAGAGATAAAATATGACGACTACAGTTTGGGGAGAAACCGAATTCGGTACGGCGCACGTATACACCCTCACGGCGGGCAAGAGCACGGCGCGCGTCAGCGACTTCGGCGCGACTCTCATCGAGTGGAAGTACGACGGGGTGAGCCTCGTGCTCGGCTCGGACGAGCTCGTGTTCTATCTCGGCAAGTGCGGCTCGATGGGCGCTTCGATAGGCCGCTTTGCAAACCGCATAGCGGCGGGAAAGTTCACCCTCGACGGCAGAGAGTACCACCTCGACTGCAACGAGGGCGCAAATCATCTTCACGGCGGCTTCAAGGGCTTTGAGAAGCGGCTGTGGACGGCGTGCCCCGAGGGGGACAGCGCCGTGACTTTCACATATGTCTCGCCGGACGGCGAAGAGAACTACCCCGCGGCGCTCACCGTCTCGGTGCGCTACGAGCTCGGGGAGGACGGCTCGCTCTCGCTCTGCTACCACGCCTCGAGCGACGGCGCGACCATCCTGAACCTCACAAACCACAGCTACTTCAACCTCGGATGCGAGCATGACATCCTCGGGTGCAGGGTCACCATTCCCGCCGACAGATTTGTCGAGACCGGCGAAGGTTCGATACCCACCGGAAAGCTCGCGGAGGTGGAGGGAACGGTCATGGACCTGCGGGGCGGCGTCGTCATGGGTGACAGGATGGCGGACGAATACCTCGTCCCCACCGGCGGATACGACCACTGCTTCGTGCTCACCGCCGAGCGCACCGATTTGCTGCACCTCGCGGCTAAGGTCGAGGCTCCGAACGGCATCACGCTCGAGTGCCTCACCGACCAGCCGAGCGTCCAGCTCTACTGCGGCTGTCAGCTCGACGGCTCGCTGAAGGCGCGGGGCAGGAGCTTCGGAAAATACGCCGCACTCTGCCTCGAAACGCAGGTGCTGCCCGACTCCCCGAACCACGCGGGCTTCACGAACTGCGTGCTCCGTCCGGGCGAGACATTCGAGACAAGGACCGTTTACAAGGTGCGCAAGGACTGATTTGTTTCCATATAAATCAATGCAGGGAGGGGCAGACGCCCCTCCCTGTGTCTGTCAAAAAGTCTTATGAACCTTTGGACAGACCTTCGCGGGAAAATAACAGGAGCGGGCTTTGCCCGCTCCTTTACTATTCTTCTCCGCAGCTGCCGGACAGGGCACAGCCCTGCCGGCGTCTCTCTCTTCCTGCGGCTTATTCCGAGCCCTCTTCGTACAGCCGGTTTATCTCGCGGCTCATCATGTCCACCGCGAGCTTCGGGTCCTGCGCCAGCATCCGCATTATCTCGGACGCCGGCTCGCCCGCGCGCGGACGTTTCCCGTAGTCCTTTGCTTTTACACCGTGCCTGAAGTGAAGGATCGGCCGTCCCTCGAGCTCGCTCCGTTCTACGTACCTGCCCGTGGGGTTCATCCTCCGCCGGTAGGACTCTGCCTCGCCGCCGCGGACGACGATGTAGTCGCAGAACTCCGCGCCGACGGCTCCGAGCCCCTTTGATATATACGAAACGCACTCGCTTTCCGTGTACTCCCGCTCGTCGCTCTCCCGGTCGTCGTCCCGAAAAGCGAAGATGACGCTCTTTGCATCCATCCGCAGCACCGCCGATATCATGTCAATTATCGAGATGCTGCGTTCCATCGGCCGGATGCCTATGAGGCGGCTCATGCCGTCCAGCCCGAGCACCGCCGAGCCGGCCTCCGGATGCGCCGCAAAGTAATCTTTTGCTATCCGCTCCGCCGTCTCCGGCTCGGTGACGCTCTCATGCTCTCTCGTGCGCGAGCGCTCACATGCCTCCGCGGCCCTTCCGAAGTCGAGAAGGAACTCCGCCGTGCGCTCGCCTATCCCGTCCACCTGAACGAGCTCGCGCTTCGACGCGTGCATCACGCCGCCGACGCTGCCGAACCTCGTAATGAGCGCATGGCCGAGGACGTTGGTGTCCCTCCGGGCAATAGGTACCCAGAGGACGGTCTCTATCAGTTCGTGCGGCGCAAGCGCCGACACCATGCCGTCGAGTATCTTCTCCCTCATCCTCGCCCTGTGCTTGGCATGGGTGGATACCTCTGCTCTATTCTCCGTTCCGCCGCCCTGCGCGTCCGGACTTTTCTTCTGCATTTATATCTCCCCCTTGCCGCGCCTGCTTACGAGCCTGCCGTCCCGAACGCAGAATTCCCGCCACAGCTCGGTACTCGTCGGGCTCTCGAGAAGACCGCTTTCGTACATGGAGACGTAGTCGTCCTCATACACCACAATGTGGTCTATAAGCTCCTTGCCCAGGCAAAGGAGCAGCCACCCGAGCATTTTCGTCGCGGTCAGGTCCGCTGCGGACGGCAGCGCGGCGCTCGACGGATGGTTGTGCGCGAGCACGACGCCCTTCACCTCGTCCCGCAGCACCGCCTCGACTATGCCCTTGATGTTGGCGCGGACGGCTTTTTCGTCCCCCGTAGAGACGAAGAACTTGTCGAGCACCCGGTCGTTTCTGTCGCAGGTGACGACCATCAGCTGCTCGACCGTCTCACTGTCGTACATATTCATGAGCGCCGTGCCGATGTGCTCCGAGCCGGGCAGGCGCCGCCCCCTTACTATTCTCGGACGCGGCGCTGCCGCCCCGCCGGGGCGCATCCTCTCCTCGGCAAACCTTCTGCCTACTCTGAGGGCGAGATGCGCCGCCTCGCGCGTCCTCTCGCCGTACTTCCCGATGCTTACCGCCTTGACAGCCTCGTAGAGGCCGCCGCAGTCCGCAAGCAGCCGCTTGGCCTCGTCCGCCGCGTTCTCCGTACCGCCGCAGTTCAGCAGAAATTCGAGTATCTCCGCCTCCCCCGCGTCCTGCGGGAGCCTTGGTGTGGGCATACGTTCTCGCCTCTTTCTCCGTCCTGTACGTTGAAGCCGCCGTCCGGCGGCTTTATATCTCGTCCCCCTGGTGATGCTCCGCACCCGCCGCCGCGACCGCGGCTCCGAGCACTTCGACCGCACCGGCGGCGCGCAGTGTGCGGGCGCATTCACGCATCGTCGAACCGGTGGTGACTATGTCGTCTATGAGAAGCACTCGCTTTCCCCGGACAAGCTCCGGCTCCGTCGCTCTGTACACGCCGCGCACGTTCTCCGCCCTCTCCGACATGCCGAGCGCGGAATTGGGCCCGGTGTGCCGAGTCTTTTCAAGCGTTGACACCGCGACGGTGCCGAGTCGGACAGCCACCGCCTCTGCAAGCAGCATTGCCTGGTCGTATCCGCGCTCGCGAAGGCGCTCGCGGCTGACCGGCGCCCATGTCACGATGTCGTACCGTCCGTCAAACCTCCGCTTCACCTCGTCCGCGGCAAACGCCGCGAGCGGCCGCGCAAAGTCGGCTCTGTCTCTGAACTTGAAGCGGAGCATCGCCTTCCGCACGTTTGCGGAATACACGAGCGGCGCGCACACCTCTCCGAGCGCGCCGCTCGGCGGCAGGACCTTCTCGTTATACTCTATCGAACGGCGGCATGCGCGGCAGACGCGCGCCTCGCGCTCGTTCTTCTCAAGCACCCTGCCGCAGAACACACATTTCGGCGGGAACAGCAGGGCGCCTATCAAGGATAATACTCCCATCTTCGCCTCCGGGTACTCAGAGCATCCTCGCGCGCAGGCCGCTGTAACGGCGGCGGCGGCGGTTGTTCCTCACCATCGTCTCGACGGTCGCCTCGCTCCCGACTATCACGAGGAGCTTCTGCGCGCGGGTTATCGCGGTGTAGAAGACCGGCCTTGTCAGGAGCCTCGGCGATGCGTCGCTTGCGACGAGCACCACCGCCGGGTACTCGCTGCCCTGTGCCTTGTGCACCGTCACCGCATACGCCGGCTCGAGCTGCTCCATCAGCTCGAACGAGTAGACGACGATGCGGTCGTCGTAGCGTACGGTCGCGGTCTCGGAACGTGTGTCTATCTCGACTATCGTGCCGACGTCGCCGTTGAACACGCCCATGCCGTTCTCCGCCGAATCCACGCTCCTCCACTGAAGGTCGTAGTTGTTCTGTATGTGCATCACCCTGTCTCCCACGCGGAAGGTGAAGTCGCCGCTCCTTCTTTCCGCCTTGTCCGCGCCGGGCGGATTCAGCGCCGCCTGAAGCATGCGGTTGAGCTCCGCCGTTCCGGCAGGGCCGCGCCGCGTGGGCGAGAGCACCTGTATCTGCGAGGGGTCAAAGCCCATGTTCTCCGGCAGCCTGCGGGCGCAGAGGTCGACGACGGTTTCCGCCGTGCGCATCGGACCCTGGCGCTTTATGAAGAACAGGTCGCCGCTCTTGTGCTTCAGCTCGGGGACTTCCCCCCGGTTGACGGCGTGCGCGGCAAGGACTATGTTCGAGCTGCGCGCCTGCCGGAAGATCTCGGTGAGGCGCACGGTCTTTATCGTTCCGCAGGAGAGCAGGTCGCCGAGCACGCACCCCGGTCCGACGCTCGGCAGCTGGTCCGGGTCGCCGACAAGTATCAGGCGCGCCTCGGGACGGAGTGCATCCACGAGCGCCGAAAAGAGCGAGAGGTCGACCATCGAGCACTCGTCGAGCACCACGACGTCCGCCGCAAGCGGATTTTCCGCGTCGTGGACGAAGCTGAAGCCCGCCTCTCCGGAAGAGAAGTCCACCTCGAGCAGGCGGTGGACGGTCATCGCGTCCCTGCCCGTGAGCTCCGAGAGGCGCTTTGCAGCGCGCCCCGTCGGACTTGCAAGTCTCGTCTCGAGACCCATTCTGTCAAACACCGAGAGCATTCCGCGCACCGAGGTCGACTTTCCCGTGCCGGGGCCGCCGGTGAGCAGCATCACCCGCTCGCTCGCCGCGACGCGTATCGCCTCGCGCTGGAGCGGAGCGTAATCGACGCCCTCACGCTCGCTTATGCTCTCTATCATCTCTTCGAGATGCGGGGGCGGGTCGGGCGGCGTCATCGCCATGAGGCGGAGGCGGCTCGCGACGTCTGTCTCCGCGCGGTGGAGCCGCGCAAGGTAGACCGCGTCCTCCCCCGCTATGTTCTCGCACACCGCCGCGCCTGTCTCGCACAGTCTGTCTATGGCGGCGCCGGCGAGCTCCGGCGAGACGCGCAGCATCTCCGCCGTAGCCTCGGCGAGCTTGTCCGCGGGGATGTAGACGTGGCCGTTGCGCGAGTTGTGTTCGAGCTCGTAGAGCACTCCCGCCTCTATCCGCATCGGCGAGTCCTCCGCGAACCCGAGGTCGAGCGCCATGCCGTCCGCCTGCGAGAAGTCCACCCCGACCTCCTCGTGGGAAAGTATGTAAGGGTTCTGCTTTATCAGCTCCTCCGCTAGGCTCCCGTACCACCGATAGAGCCGCAGCGCGACCTCCGGGTCTATGCCGTAGGTGAGGAGCTGCTCCATCAGCCGGCGGATGCCGGTCTGCCTCCGAAAGCTCTCCGTGAGCCGCTCGGCCTTTGCCTTGTTCATTCCCGGCAGCTCCGCGACGAGCTCCGGCGAGCTCTCGAGCACGTCGAACACGTCCCTGCCGAACTTTTCCACGAGGCGCTTCGCCGTCGCAGGTCCGATGCCGGGAAGGTTCCCGCTCGAAAGGTAGCGCATTATCGACGCGGTGTCGGAGGGCAGCGTCCGCTCGGCGCGCTCGGCCTTGAACTGTTCGCCGTAGGATGCGTGGTGCGTCCAGCTCCCCTCAAGCCAGACGTTCTCCCCCGCGCAGATATACGGCAGCGTTCCCACGACGGTGACGAGGTCGTCTCCGCCGTCGACCGCGAGGCGGAACACTACGTAACCGTTCTTCTCGTTATGAAATATCACGCTCTCGACAGAGCCGGAAAGCTCGTTCTGCGAATGAAGCTCCTCCGCGTCCAGCTTCGCGAGCTCCTGCTCAAAATCATCCATCTTCTCCCTCCGTATACCCCGATTCGGTGAGTGCGGCGCCCTCCCTCAGCGCGCACATCTCCGCGCGGAGGCGCGCGTCCGCGTCAAGTCCGCAGTCGACGAGCCTCAAATTTGCGCCGCACCGTGCGGCGAGCTCCGCGGCGGCGTGCAGCGCCTGGGCAAGCTCCGGCGCGTCTCCCCGCGCCGTCACCACGACCTCGACCGTTACATTGTCGCCGCCGATATGCGTCTTAAAACCGAACAGTCCGTAATAAAAAAGCAGCAGCAGGCCGAGCGCCGCCGAGCCCGCTATTACATACTCGTACCACTCCATGCTCCGCACACCTCCGCTCACATACTATGAGCGGAGGCGCCGCTTTGACATTCAACCGAATATCGCCGCCGCGCCGTAGGTCATGGCGCTCATGGCAAACGCCGCGACGACCACTCCGAGCGCTATGGCGGGCATGGCGTTGCGGAGCCGCATATCCATCACCGCCGCGACGAGCGCTCCGGTCCACGCTCCGGTCCCGGGCAGCGGCACCGCCACGAGCAGGAACAGCCCAAACCACATCATGCTGTGCGAGAGCACCTTGTTTGCACCCCGCTCCGCCTTCTTTTCAAGGCGGTAGATGAGATTTCCGAAGCGCCCCTTGTCCCGCAGCCACGCGAATATCTTCCTTATGAACAAAATGATGAGCGGCGCGGGCAGCAGGTTCCCTATGACGGACACGCCCATCACCTGCCACCACGGCAGTCCGAAGGCAAAGCCGTAGGGTATCGCCCCGCGCAGCTCGACAAGCGGCAGCATGGAGATGCCGAGCGTCGCGAGCAGGTGAATGAGATCAGTCATCTTGTCCTCCGAAATTTCGGAAAGCATCCCCGGCGCCGGGCAGGCGGGCATACCTGTCCGGATGTCCGCGGATACCGTTCCTCACATCTTGAATATTATACCCACTGCGGCACCGGCCGCGATAAGAACTATCGGATGGAGCTTCTTCCATATCTTCGAGACGGCGAACGCCGCGGCGAAGAGCACGAGCGCCACCGGATGAAACATCGCAAGAAAGCTGTCAAAGCTCCACCCCGCCGAGACGGCGGAGAGGTCCACGACCGAGGTCGACAGCACCGTCCAGCCCGCCGCCGCTATCATCGCGGTGACGGCGGGACGTATCGTGTAGAATACGCCGTCGACAAACCGATTCTCCGCGAACTTCTTCAGCACCTTCGACACGAGTATTATCACGACCATAGAGGGGAAGACGAGCGCGAGCGTCGCCGCCACCGCGCCGGGTATTCCGGCGGCGTTGTAGCCCGCGTAGGTCGCTATGTTCACGCCTATCGGCCCCGGCGTCGACTCCCCTATCGCTATCATGTCCGGGACTATCGCCGCGTCGAGCCAGCTGTACCGCGCCGCTATGTCGTATATGAAAGGGATAGTGGCAAGCCCTCCGCCTATGGCGAAAAGCCCGGCCTTGAAAAATTCCCACATGAGCATCAGGAGCGTCAGGAGATACTCAACCATTCTCCGCGCCTCCCTTTCCGCGGCCGCGCGCGAGCGTGAGCGCGACGCCAATCAGCGCCGCACCGACGACAATGATTATCGGGCTTATCGAGGTCAGCACGGAGAGCGCGAGCGCGGCGGCGAATATCAGTATGCCTATCCAGTCCTTCACGCCGCTCTTCCAGAACTTTATCACGGCGTTCAGGATCAGCGCGCAGACGACGGCGCGGATACCCGCAAGCGCGTGCGCGACGTATTCGTTGCCTATGAAACCGGATATCAGCGCCGCAATCACCGTGATGATGATTATCGAGGGGGTTATCACGCCGAGGGTCGTAAATATCGCGCCCGGTATCCCGCGCCGCTTGTAGCCTATGAATGTCGCGACGTTCACGGCGATAACGCCCGGAGTACACTGTCCCACCGCGAAGTAGTCCATTATTTCACTCTCGGTCGCCCAGCCGTAGCGTTCCACGACCTCACGCTCGAGCATCGGCAGCATGGCGTAGCCTCCCCCGAAGGTGAAGGCGCCTATCCGCGCAAACGCGAGGAACATTCTGAAAAGCTCTCTCAACCGCGGACCCTCCGTTCCGGTTTTGAATGTCATTCCTTGTTAGTATACCACAGTTTGACGTTTCCCGCAACACGAGTTTTTCGCAATACAAAAGGACAGGCGCTTTTGCGCCTGTCCTTTTAAAGCCTCGCAGAGTTTCGCCGCCGCAGGCGGCGAAATAGAGTCCGATTTGTTTTTTCCGACGACATGCGCGTCGGAAAAAACTCCTTGCGCGTAGCGCGCTTCGAAGCGCCGCAGGCGCGAGGAGCGAAGCGGAGCGCACGCTGTCGGTAGGGCTTCGCCCTATCCGACAGCTTCACTTGAAATTGCGCCTGCGCAATTTCAAGTGAAAGTCTCGGCGCGAAAGGGTGCGCAGGGCAATTTATTGCCCGAGCACATTTCGCGCCGAAAGTCTTTACGCGCCCAGCGCCTGCATCGCGGCGAGCAGGAAGCCCGCGGCGACGGCAGAGCCGATAACGCCCGCGACGTTCGGGCCCATGGCGTGCATGAGCAGGAAGTTCGAGGGATTCGCCTTCTGACCCTCGACCTGCGACACGCGCGCCGCCATCGGGACGGCGGACACACCGGCCGAGCCTATCAGCGGGTTGATCTTGCCGTGAGTGAGCCAGCACATGAGCTTGCCGAGCAGCAGTCCGCCGACGGTCGAGAACGCGAACGCGAGCAGTCCGAGCGCTATGATGCAGAGCGTACGGACCTGGAGGAAGTTCGAGCCGACGGTCGTGGCGCCGACCGAGATGCTGAGGAATATCGTGACGATGTTCATCAGCGCGTTCTGCGCAGTGTCGCTGAGACGGTCGGTGACGCCGCACTCCTTGAGAAGGTTGCCGAGCATCAGCATGCCGAGCAGCGGAGCGACGGACGGCAGAAGCAGCACGGTGAAGATGGTGACGACTATCGGGAAGATTATCTTCTCGCGCTTGGTGACCGTGCGGAGCTGCTCCATCTTGATCTCGCGCTCCTTCTTGGTCGTGAGCAGCCGCATGAGCGGAGGCTGGATCAGCGGTATCAGCGCCATGTAGCTGTACGCCGCTATCGCTATCGGACCCAGGAGGTCAGGCGCAAGCTTGTTCGTCAGCCAGATGGCGGTCGGGCCGTCCGCGCCGCCGATGATGCCTATCGAGGCCGCCTCGTTGCCGAAGAAGCCGAGCAGCAGGGCGAGCATGAATGCGCAGTAGACGCCGAGCTGAGCAGCCGCGCCGAGGAAGAGCGACTTCGGGTTGGAGAGCAGCGGGCCGAAGTCGGTCATCGCGCCGACGCCGAGGAATATCAGCGACGGATAGATGCCGGTCTTGACGCCGATGTAGAGTATGTCGAGCAGGCCGCCCTCATGCAGCACGGTGGAATAGCTGATGTTCTCCGGCGAACCGGCCCACAGCTCCGGGTGATACACGCCCGCGCCGGGGAGGTTCGTGAGCAGCGTTCCGAACGCTATGCCGACAAGCAGCAGCGGCTCGAACTTTTTGACGATGCCCAAGTAGAGAAGAACACACGCGACGATAATCATCACGAGGTTCTGCCAGTTTCCGCCCGCCTGGTAGAAACCGGATGTCTCCCAGACTCTCTGAATTACTTCTAACATTGTGGTTAGTCCTCCTTTTCTTGTCCTCCTTAGCCGAGAACGACAAGCGGAGCGCCGGTATCGACGGTGCTGCCCTGAGCGGCGACTATCTGGGTAACGGTGCCGTCATGCGGGGCGACGATCTCGTTTTCCATCTTCATGGCCTCGAGTATGACGAGGATCTGGCCGGCCTTGACAGCGTCGCCCTGCTTGACCTTTATCGAAAGGACGGTGCCGGGCATCGGGGCCGTGACCTGCTCGCCGGGGCCAACAGGAGCAGCGGCGGGGGCGGGAGCCGGAGCGGCCGCAGGAGCGGGCGCGGCGGCAGGGGCGGGCGCGGCGGGAGCCGCGACGACGGGAGCGGCGTACTGACCGACTACGACGGCCTCGCCCTTCTCCACTTCTACCTCATAGGTGGTGCCGTTAAGAGTAACCTTGTACTTTTTCATGATAAAAACCTTCCTTCCTTATATTAGACACGCTTTATCGAATTGAAGAAGAGCTCATCGGGCTCGCAGCCCATTTCGTCCGCGACGATGGCCATTATCATGGCGGCGCTCTTTTCGTCGACGTCCGTAAGCTCAGTACCGTCGACAATCCTGCCGCCGGACGGCACACGCTTAATGGAGTTTATGCGGAGCTCCTCCGGCTCGCAGTCCATCGCGTCCGCCACGGTCGCGATAAGCATCGCGGCGGTCTTTGCCGGCATACGGAGCGAGGGAGCCGGCTTCTTCGCGGCGGGAGCCGCAGGCGCCGCAGCGGCGGCGGGAGCGGGCGCCGGGGCAGGAGCAGCCGGGGCGGGCGCGGCCTTGGGGGCCGACGCCTTCTCGCTTATCGCGCCCATTATCTTGATGACTATCATCAGCGCGAACAGCGCGGCAAAGACTATCGCTATGCCGAGCAGGGCGTAGCCGAAGCCGGTGCCGAGGCCGAGCTCTATGCCGGTCGTACCCGCGTCATGAAAGAATTTACCTAGCATTTATCTCACCTCTTACATCTCGGTGATGGTGAACTTTGCGGTGTTGTCCTCGCGCTCCTTGCGCTTCTTGAGGAACTTTTCGGCCTGGGCCGGGAAGGCGATGTAGCTGAGCACATCCTCCTCGCTCTTCGCGAGGTCGCCTATCTCCTTCTTCGCGTCCGGGATGCCGGGCTTGAGGGTGTCGGCATAGCGGCCGGTTATCGGCTTCTCGTCGCCGAGTATCTTCTTGACGACCTCCGGGTCCATCGGGCCGGGGGCGGTGCCGTACTCGCCGCGGACGTAGGAGGTTATCTCCTTGGAGACGTTCTTGTAGCGCTCGCCCGCGAGAACGTTCGAGACGGCCTGAACGCCGACCATCTGGCTCATCGGGGTGACGAGCGGCGGATAGCCGAGGTCCTTACGGACGCGCGGGGTCTCCGCGAGAACTTCGTCGATGCGGTCCATGGCGTTCTGCGCCTTGAGCTGCGCGACGAGGTTGGAGAGCATGCCGCCGGGGATCTGATAGTTCAGCGCGTCGGTCTTGGTCTCCATGACGAACGGGTCGAGAAGGCCGCTCTGGAGATACTCGTTCTTAATCGGCTTGAAGTAGTCGTTTATCTCCTTGAGGCAGTCGTCCTTGAGGTCTATCTCATAGCCGAGCTGGCGCAGGGCATAGACCATGGACTCGGTCGCGGGCTGGCTCGTGCCGCCGGAGAGGCAGCTTATCGAGGTGTCGATGATGTCCGCACCCGCCTCGACGGCCTTGACGAGGGTCATCGGGCCGAGGCCGGTGGTGGAGTGGGTGTGCAGGTCGACCGGCAGGTCGCCAACGGTCTCCTTGATGGCCTTGACGAGGTCGTACGCCTCCTTCGGCCCCATGATGCCCGCCATGTCCTTGATGCAGATGGAGTCTGCGCCCATCTCCTTCATCTGCTTTGTCATCTTGGCATAGGCCTCGAGGGTGTGCACCGGGGAGGTGGTGTAGCTGATGGCCACCTGAGCCTCGCCGCCGGCCTTGTGGGTCTCGTTGATGCAAAGCTCGACGTTGCGCAGGTCGTTGAGCGCGTCGAATATGCGGATGATGTCGATACCGTTATCGACGGACTTGTGGACGAACGCCTTCACGACGTCGTCCGGATAGTGCTTGTAGCCGAGCAGGTTCTGTCCGCGCAGCAGCATCTGAAGCTTCGTGTGCTTGACGGCGGAACGGATCTTGCGGAGGCGCTCCCACGGGTCCTCGTCGAGGTAGCGAAGGCAGCTGTCGAAGGTCGCGCCGCCCCAGCACTCGAGCGAATAGTAACCCGCCTTGTCCATCGTCTCGAGGATGCCTTTGAACTTTTCGTAGGGCATTCTCGTCGCCAGCAGGGACTGCTGAGCGTCACGAAGGACGGTTTCTGTGAATTGTACTTTCATAACAAACCTCCTGTATGAGAATTTCGGTCGGCGCGAACGGCAGTCGACCGTCATTCCCGCCCATTTTGAACTCTCTGAAATAATCTTACCGCAGACGACGGTCAAAAGCAAGCCAAAAAACAAGACTTTGGCAAAATTTTTTCAAAGTGATTGACTTCCGGCCCTGTTTGAGATACGCTTAGAGCAGATTGCACAACAGCTTATCAAACGGTCTGCCGTCCTTCGGCGAGCCCCGGTGGCATGAAGTGTCCGAGCTACGCGGCCGCAAGGGCTTTGGACCCGAACGCTTTTGCCTGTCGGCAGCATCGCCGCTTAACGGCACACTGTAAAGCGGACGCCCGAAAGCGGAACGGGCAGCGGAACGGTAAAGCTGATAAGGAGGGAAGAATGATGGAGCTAATCATGCAGCCCACTTTTTCAACGTGCGGACAGGCGTGTATCGCCATGATCGCCGGAAAAAGCGTTGAAGAAGTAATAAAGGATATGAAAACAGACGGGGCTACGAGCATCGGTCAGCTGATAGAGATACTCGATGCTTACGGCATCGGACACGCCGAAAGAAACAAGCGGATATCCAAGAAAGATCCCGTCCCCTACAGGTATTCGATCCTGACTGTCCATACGGATGCGGGATATACACATTGGGCGCTGCTGTACGATAACAAGTATTATGACCCGGAGTTTGGGCTTATCGAGGGCGAATATACTCACGGGAAAATCACATCCTTTTTAGAAATATATGCCGAGTAGATAACTCCCGTTTATCGGGAGCCAAATTGAAAACTGTCCATCTACATTTTATCGGAGGTGCAAAATGGCGTATTTTCTCGGAATCGACGTTGGGACGAGCGGTCTCAAGAGCGTCCTCACGGACGAGCGCGGGCAGGTAGCGGCGGCAAAGACCGTCGAGTACCCCCTCTATCAGCCGAAAAACGGCTGGGCGGAGCAGGACCCGGAGGACTGGGTAAGCGCCGCGGCGGCATCGATACGCGGCGTGCTGGAGGTCTCGGGAGTGCCGGCGGAGGACGTGGTCTCGGTCGGCCTCACCGGTCAGATGCACGGGCTCGTCCTGCTTGACGGGCATGACCGCGTGCTCCGCCGCGCCATACTCTGGTGCGACGGGCGGAGCGCCGCCGAGTGCGGCGAGATAACCGAGCGCGCCGGCGGCAGAAAGCGCCTCATAGAGCTCTGCGCTAACCCCGCCATCGCGGGATTTACCGCGTCGAAGGCGCTCTGGGTGAGAAACAACGAGCCGGAGATATGGTCTCGGGCGGTGCGGATGCTCCTTCCGAAGGACTATCTCCGCCTCCGTCTCTGCGGCGTGTACGCCTCCGACGTGAGCGACGCATCCGGCATGCAGCTCTTCGACGTCGCGCACAGGCGCTTTTCGGACGAGCTCTGCCGCGCGCTCGACATCCCCTTCTCGATGCTCCCCGAGGTCTACGAGAGCCCGGAGGTCTGCGGCAAAATAACCGCCGAAGCGGCGGCGCTCACCGGTCTGAAAGAGGGAACTCCGGTCGTCGCGGGCGCCGGGGACAACGCCGCCTCCGCCGTCGGGATGGGCGTCGTGCATGACGGAGACGCGTTCGTGTCGATAGGCAGCTCCGGCGTCGTCTTCGCGCACACGAGCGAGCCGCGCTTCGACGCGGACGGCCGCGCGCACACCTTCTGCTGCGCCGTGCCGGGAAAGTGGCACATGATGGGCGTCACTCAGGGCGCGGGTCTCTCGCTCAAGTGGTTCCGGGACACGCTCGCGGGCGACCTGCGTGCCCGCGCGGAGCGCGAGGGACGGAACGTCTACGCCGTAATAGACGAGGAAGCGGAGCGGAGCCCGATAGGCTCGAACCGCCTTGTGTTCCTCCCCTACCTCATGGGCGAGCGGACGCCGCACCTCGACCCCTCGGCGCGCGGAGTGTTCTTCGGCCTCAGCGCCTCGCACACGCTCGGCGACCTTGCGCGTGCGGTGATGGAGGGAGTCACCTTCTCGCTTCGCGACTGCCTCGAGGTGCTCGGCGACGCGGCCGTCCGTCCCACCGCGCTCATAGCCTGCGGAGGCGGCGGAACGAGCGCGCTCTGGCGCGACATGCTCTGCTCCGCCCTTGAGACGCCGATAGACCTCTCGCCCTCCGCGGCGGAGGGTGCGGCGTTCGGCGCGGCGGTGCTCGCCGCGGCGGAGAGCTTCGGCTCGGTCGAAAGCGCCTGCGCCGCGATGACCTCGCGCGAGCGCGCGTGCGTACCTGACGCACAAAAGTCCGCGGCGTATCGTCCTGTTTACGGTATTTACCGCTCCCTCTACCCCGTTTTGAGGGAAAATTATACAAATCTTGAGTCCATCGGCTGATTTTCGGGCTTCGGTATTGAAAAAGCCGCCGCTCCACCATATAATAATATAGCTGACAGACATAGGCTTTGACCGAAGTAACGTGTTCTTGACTGGGGAGGCTGATATATATGGATACTGTCGAAAAGCAGCGGCTCGAGGCGATAGCCTGCCGCATCCGTATAGGAATAATCGAGGGCGTATACAACGCAAAGAGCGGTCACCCCGGGGGGAGCCTCTCGGCGGCGGATCTGCTTGCGTACCTCTACTTCAAGGAGATGGACGTCCGCCCGGAGGAGCCGGACTGGCCGGACCGCGACCGCTTCGTTCTCTCGAAGGGTCACGCCGCCCCCGCGCTCTACGCGGCGCTCGCCGAGCGAGGCTTCTTCCCGCCGGAAGAGCTGAAGACGCTGCGCCACATCGGTAGCCATCTTCAGGGTCACCCGAACATGAGGCTGACGCCCGGCGTGGATATGTCCACCGGCAGCCTCGGACAGGGTATCTCGGCGGCAGTCGGCATGGCCATAGCGGGAAAGCTCGCAAAGAAGGACTACCGCGTCTACGCGCTCTGCGGAGACGGCGAGAGTCAGGAGGGCGAGGTCTGGGAGGCGCTGATGAGCGCCGCGCACTACTCCCTTGACAACTTCGCCGTCGCGATAGATTGCAACGGTCTCCAGATAGACGGGCGGGTGTCGGATGTCATGAGCCTCGACCCGCTTGCGGAAAAGCTCGAGGCGTTCGGCTTCTTCACTCAGACGGTAGACGGGCACGACTTCGACGCGCTCGAGAGCGCATACGGGCGCGCAAAGCTCGAGAAGGGACGTCCGAGCGCGATAATCCTCAGGACCGTGAAGGGCAAGGGCGTCAGCTTTATGGAGGACCAGGCCGGCTGGCACGGCAAGGGTCCGAACACCGAGGAGTACGGGCTCGCCATGGGCGAGCTTCGGGCAAGACTCAGCGAGCTTGTCGGAGGTGAGGAGAAATGAGCGAAGTAAAAGCCGCCACCCGTGACGGGTTCGGGCGCGAGCTTGCGGCGCTCGGCCGCGAGTATCCCGATATAGTCGCGCTGAATGCCGACCTCTCCGAGACGACGCGCACCGGCTACTTCCAGAAGGAGTTCCCGGAGCGGTTCTTCAACTGCGGCATAGCCGAGGCAAACATGATGGGCATAGCGGCGGGGCTTGCTTCCTGCGGATACGTCCCGTTCGTGTCCAGCTTTGCGATGTTCGCGGCAGGCCGCGCGTTCGAGCAGGTCAGGAACTCGATAGGCTACCCGCACCTCAACGTCAAGATAGGCGCGAGCCACGCCGGCATAAGCGTCGGCGAGGACGGCGCGAGCCACCAGTGCTGCGAGGACATCGCGCTCATGCGCACCATCCCCGGCATGACGATACTCTGCCCTGCGGACGAGCCGGAGGCCCGTGCCGCGACCCGCGCCGCGTACCACCGCGACGGACCGGTATACCTGCGGGTGAGCCGGTTCGCGACGCCGGTGATAAGCGACCCCTCCGCAAGGTTTGAGATAGGCAAGGGCGTCCTGCTCCGTCCGGGCAGCGACGTCGCGATAATCGCCTGCGGGATAATGGTCCCTGAGGCGGTCGAGGCTGCGAAGGCGCTCGCGGCGGAGGGCATCTCCGCCCGCGTGATAAACATGCACACGGTAAAACCGCTCGACTGCGACATCGTCGCCGCCGCCGCGCGCGAATGCCGCGCGATAGTCACGGCAGAGGAGCACAGCGTCATCGGCGGCCTCGGCGAAGCGGTCTGCTCGTTCGTCGCCGAGAACTGCCCCGTGCCGGTGAAGCGCGTCGGCGTGAACGACGAGTTCGGAATGTCCGGCCCCGCCGCCGACCTGCTGAAGCACTTCGGCCTCTCTGCGGAGAACATCGCGGCCACCGCACGGAGCCTAGTAAAAAGCAAATAAAACCGCAAAAAACAGCGGAGCCTCCCGGCTCCGCTGTTTTATTGCACGGCTGTGCCGCCCATTCCCATCCAGCGGGGAAGCCCCGCAGGCATTTGCGGGGCGGGCCCCGCGTCCCTAAGTGAGGCTGAGCCTCACCGGCACTTTGCGGGGCATACCGCCCCACACCGTATAGCGGGGAAGCCCCGCAAGCATTTGCGGGGCGAGACCCCGCGTCCCTAGTAGAGCAGAGCTCTACCGACACCTTCGCGTGGCTGTGCCGCCCCCGCACCATCTAGCGGGGAAGCCCCGCAGGAATCTGCGGGGCGACCCCCGCGTCCTTGGTAGAGCGGAGCTCGACCGACACCTTGCGGGGCCTGCTGCCCCGCGCCCTGCGCTACTTTTTGCTTGTGCAAAAAGTAGCCAAAAACACACATAGGGGAGAAAACCAAGTTTTCTCCCCTATGTACCCCTCTTTCTACATATCAAGTCTCTACCACGCTGCAAAAAGCGGGGAAGCTGGTATCAGCTTCCCCGCTCATTCTTTCTGCATAGAACCGACAGTTCCATCTTCTAGTGAAAGCCTCTACATTACGCCTATAGTCGGAGCGTTGAACCGGATTGTGGATTCTACGACGCAGGAATCGTTCGATGTTGTCGAATGTCCGGGGAAAGTCGGATAGAAACTCACCCGGTGGGATGATGGATTTGTTTGATACAGAGTGTCGTCTGTATATGTGGGTTGCGGTTGTGTGTCTGTATTGGGAGAGGGTTTATTAAGGGAGAGGGCGGAGCCCTCTCCCTTAAGCGCGTTTTTGGTTACTTTTTGCGCGAGCAAAAAGTAACGCAGGGGCGCGGGGCGGCACAGCCCCGCAATGGTGTCGGTGAGGCTCTGCCTCACTTAGGGACGCGGGGTCTCGCCCCGCGGATACCCGCAGGGCTTCCCCGCTGGATGCTGTGCGGTCAGTACGTAAATTGCAGATTCACCGTGAGGTGGAACCTCTCTCCGGTCCCGTCGTCGTTCTCGCAGAACTCCATCGTGAGGCGGTACGGATACTCGGTCTCCATAGTCTTGTGAACCTCGCGCTCAAAGAGCACCTGGCAGAAGTACTTATTCCCGCTTGTCCAAACATCGCTGACGTACCGGCTTCCGGCCGTTTCCTCCGTCCTGTACACGAGGTCGCTCACGTCCTGCCACTCGCCGTCCTTCAGCATCTCGAGGGTGGCCTTTGAGCGGTCGAGGCAGATGCCCGTGCCGTCGTTGCTCCGCAGGATGAAGTCCATCGCGGCAACATTGCTCGGATCGTACAACAGGCAGGCCGAGATCACGTCGAACGGCTTCTCCGTCGCCTCGGGAACGGTGAGCGTAAATGTGATGTGATACAGCTCGTCGCCGGTTGTGTAATGATAATACTCCATGCTCTCCCACTCCCGGAAGTACAGCGTGCAGCGATAAGTTCCCGGGTCGCTTACGGGTATGCCGGATAAATTCCACACACTTTCCCCCGCCCCCATACTCGCATAAGGCGGCTCTCCGAACATCAGCAGGCTCGTAAACCCGACCGCGAGCTCGTCATTGTACTCGACCCACTCGCCGTCCTCGAGGCGTTCTACATGGTTCTTAGGATAGCTGTCCTCATCGCCAACCGCTCTTCCGTTCCTGTAGAGCACCGATGTGAAAGCTATTCCATCCGACGCCGCGAGTCTTACCCCCGCCTCGTCGTACATCGCATACTGCATCCGGTCCCACACGATGCTCTCCGCCCGGAGGATGTCAACGTCCCCCTCGCAGTCCGTTATCGGCGTCTCGGGACGTGTGAAGGTATACACGTCGCGCACCATCCCGAACTCGGGGTTCGGGTCCCGCGCCCGGAGCACGAGCACCTCCGCCACTGCAAGCGCGGCAAATACCAATATCGTCGCCGCCGCAAACAGTATCTTCTTTTTCATTTAGACTACCTCCTTCTCCCGGTCTTACCGGTGTTCTATCCGTATATGTCCGAAGGAGGCGTTTTGAGGACAAAAATTTTTTGAAATTTCAAAAAATTTTTTCGCGGCAGAGCGGCGGGCGCAGATGCGCCCGCCGCTGTCCGTCGTAGATACCCGCGCAGTGCTTCTCACGCGCCGCGCTCACGCGGTTTCCCGCGAGTCTCTACCTCACCGCTCCGCGCTGGAGGCGGAGCCGGTCGGCGATTATCGCTATGAACTCGGAGTTTGTCGGCTTGCCCTTGACGCTCGAGACGGTGTAGCCGAAGTATTTCTGCAGCACCTCGAGGTCGCCCCTGTCCCACGCGACCTCTATCGCGTGGCGTATAGCGCGCTCGACGCGGCTCGGCGTCGTGCCGAATCGGCTCGCGACCGCCGGATACAGCTGCTTTGTGACGGCGTTGATGTACTCCGGAGTCTCCGCCGAGAGGATTATCGCCTCGCGTATGTAGCCGTAGCCCTTGATGTGCGCGGGAACGCCTATCTCGTGCATTATTTCGGTGACGCGGCTCTCGAGGCTCGCGCTCTTCGCTGCCGCGCTCCGCCCGAGCACCTGCTCCGCCGCTGCCTGCATGGTCGAGGCGCGGAAGGGCTTCGCCACGAAGTATTCCGCGCCGGCGTCGTAGGCGAGCAGCGCCGTGTCCTCGCGGACGAAATTTCCCACCGCTATCATCCTCGGCGCGCCCTCGCGGCCGCGCAGCTCGCGCATGAGGCAGAGCCCGTCGAGCTCGGGCAGTATCATCTCGGTCACGAGCAGGCGCGGGTTCTTCTCCTCGACGAGGTTCAGCGCCTCCTCCCCGCTCGCGGCGCAGCCCACCACATCGATGCCCGCGTTCTTCAGCGCCTCGGTTATCGTCTCGCGCGAGGTCTCGCTTGCATCAGCCACTATCGCAGTTCTTCCGTTCATACAAAAACCTCCATTCCGTTTTCTGTGATTTTCGACACTTTTCGAGCGTATATTTGCCGTATCCTTTGCCTTTTGCGCCGGAACGTGCCGTAAATTGCTAATCAAACGATACCACAGATTTTACCGGTGCGCAAGATGTTTTTATAAAATACTCCTGATTTTTTACCGACGTTTTTCATCATTATGTCTAATAATTATGTAAACTTTGCACTTTTTTGCTCGATTTGTCGTTTCTTCGACCGGTTTCCCCCGCGCCGCACGGAGGGCGGCGTAGGCGCGTCGGCGCGTCTCCGCGAGAAAAACTTTACTTTAGCCCGGCGAACTCTTGACAGAACGGGGCTTTTTGGCGTATAATTCATAATGCGTCGCTCTGCCGGGGCATTGGGCCCACGAGCGGACCTTCCGGAGGACGCAGGAACTTGAAGGAGGTGTCCCGAAGATGAAACGTACCTATCAGCCCAAGAAGCGTCAGCGTTCCCGCGAGCACGGCTTCCGTAAGCGCATGGCTACCGCCAACGGCCGCAAGGTCCTCGCCAGCCGCCGCGCGAAGGGTCGCGCGCGTCTCACGCACTAAAACTTGCTTCATACCGAATCGCTAAAGGAAAATCACGAGTTCCGAAGGCTGTATTACCGAGGGAAGTGCGCGTCCGGACGCGCGATGGCGGTATACTGCCTCAAAAACAGATGCGGCTGCAACCGTCTCGGCCTCACGGTCGGGGCAAAGCTCGGCTGCGCCGTCGAGCGCAACCGTGTACGCCGCAGACTGCGCGAATGCTACCGCGCCGTTGAACCGGAGCTGAAGCTCGGGTATGACGTCGTCATCGTAGCGCGGAGCCGCGCCGTCGGTCTGGAATTCGGAAAGCTCGGGGCGGAGCTTTCCCGCGCGTTTGCCTCGCTCGGGCTTATTCGCGCGCCGCAAAACAGCAAAATCGATGAAGAAGGTCATGCTTAAAGCCATTTCCTTTTACAGGAAGTATATCTCGCCCATGAAGCCGCCCTGCTGCCGGTTCATCCCGACCTGCTCCCAGTACGCTATGGAGGCGATCGAGAAGTACGGAGCGCTGAAGGGCGGCTGGCTTGCTTTGCGCCGGATACTGAAGTGCCACCCCTTTCACAAGGGCGGCTACGACCCGGTTCCGTAACGCGTGACCGCGCGGACCCTATCGGAAGGGCCGCAAACCACGGGGAGGGATCCCCCCTACGGAGGTTTAAACCGTGTGGACATCAATTCTTAACGGGCTTGGCTGGTGTCTGCTCAAGCTGTGCCAGCTTGTGGACAACTACGGCCTTGCCATCATACTCTTCACGATACTGTCGAAGGTAGTGCTTCTCCCCTTCGCCATGAAGAGCAAGAAGGGTATGCTGAAAATGACCGCCTTCACCCCGAAGATGAAGGCACTCGAGGAGAAGTACAAAAACGACAAGGACCGCTACAACATCGAGGTGCAGAAGCTGTACAAGGAGGAGAAGGTCAACCCCATGGGCGGCTGCCTGTGGACGCTGCTCCCCTTCCCGATACTGATAGCGCTGTACGGCGTGCTCCGCCTGCCGCTCACGCACATGTTCTACCTCAGTGCGGGCGAGGTCAGCACCCTCTCGAGCTTTCTTTCCGGCATCGGCGCCGCGTTCGACCCCGCGACGGTCGCCGCAAACCAGCTACCGCTCGTCGACGCGATAAACGCGAATTTCGACACGGTGCAGCGTTTCCTGCCCGACATAGCGGCAAAGCTCTCGAACATCAACCTTGATTTCTTCGGCATCAGCCTTGCAACCGTACCGAACTGGCAGTACCTCAACGTCTACTGGTTCCTGCCGATACTCTCCGCCGCCGCTTCGTGGTTCTCTAGCTTCATCCTCCAGAGGATGCAGGGAGTCCAACAGCAGCAGCAACAGCAGGGCTCGATGAAGTTCATGGTCTGGATGGGCCCCGTCATCTCGCTCATGATAGGCTACAGCTGGCCCTCCGCCATGAGTATCTACTGGATAGCAAACTCGCTCATCTCCACGCTTCAGGAGGCGCTGCTCACCCTCTACTACCGCAAGAAGCTGAACCTCAAGAGCCCCAAGCAGCTCCGCGAGGAAGAGGAGGCCGCCAAGGCCGAGGCAAAGCGCCGCGCCGAGGAGCGCGCGGAGCGGCTTGAACGGCTCCGTACCGAGGGGCCGCAGCAGCAGAACCGCTCCAACATGTCGTCCAAGAAGTACCGTCAGCTCAAGGCACAGCAGCAGCGCAAGACCGAAAAGCCGGCGCTGCGCGGCCCGGAGCTTACGGACGACAAGCCGGACGACGATGAAGAAAAGGAGTCAACAGAGAATGATTAGATCAGTCGAAGCCACCGGAAAAACGATCGAAGACGCGATCGAAAGCGCATATTCGATGCTCGGAGTCTCGCGCGACGAGGCGGACGTCTCGATAGAAGTCGTCGCGCGGCCGAAGAGCGGCTTCCTCGGCATCGGCGCGTCGCCCGCAAAGGTGCGCGCCACATACGACGACGGCGTCGAGGAGACTCCTGTCGTCCCCGCTCCGGCTCCCGAACCGGAGCTACGCGCCGAGCCCGCCAAGACAGAGCCGAAGCCGCAGCGCCGTCCGCGCGAGCCGAAGCCCGAGGCAAAGCAGGAGCGCGAGCAGAGACCCGAGCATGAGCAGAAGCCGCGCCGCGAGCAGAAGCCCGAGCAGCCGCGCCGCGAGCAGCGCCCGCATCCGGAGCATCAGGCGTCCGCTCCCGCGCAGGAGCGCACCGAGCACGAGGAGAAGATCCCGAACGTCTCCATGGAGGAGCTCGAGGCTCGCCGCGCGCGCGCCGAGGAGTTCCTGAAGGGACTGCTCGAGCGTATGGGCGCGGAGGCAAACGTCACCTCCGAGATTCGCGAGGAGAGCAAGAGCATCGCGATAAATCTCGACGGTGAGAACGTCGGCATGCTGATAGGCCGCCGCGGAGAGACCCTCGGCGCCATACAGCACATCACCGGCTACATGGCAAACAAGGGCTCAAGTGAGCGCGTCCGCGTCGTCGTCGACGCGGAGGGCTACCGTTCCAAGCGCGAGGACGCGCTGCGCGGGCTCGCGCACCGCACCGCGATGAAGGCCGTCCGCATGCGCCGCAACATCACCCTCGAGCCGATGAACGCCTACGAGCGCCACGTCATACACACCGCCCTCCAAGAGTGGCGGGACGTCAGCACCTTCTCGACCGGCGCTGAACCGCGCCGCGCGGTCGTCGTCGCCTACACCCCCGGCGGCGGCAAGGGCGAGAAGCGCGAGAGAAACGACCGCGACCGCAGGGACCGCCGCGACCGTCCGCGCCGCGACTCCGCGCCCGCGCAGCCGCGCCCGAAGAGCGAGCCCCTGCCCGAGCAGGTCTGGGAGTAACTTTCACTCGGAATTGCGCAGGCGCAATTCCGAGTGAAGCCGCCGGACAGAGCGGAGCTCTGCCGGCGGCAACGCTCCGCTACGCGCCGAGTTTTCCGCCTTCGGCGGAAAATCGACGCACGCTCCGCGAGAGGTGTAAATTTCGCCGTACACGCCGCCGAAATTTACAGATTTGAATTTATTCGCCGCCTGCGGCGGCGAACTCTGCGAGGCTTGATTGCACTGTCCGCGCCGGTTCGCGCGGTTGATGTTGGCGGCTACGCCGCCAACATCGCGCAGGCAAATTATGAACAGTGTTTGGCTTTGCCCGCGAAGCGGACAAAGCTCACGAGGGCTGAATATGCTCCGATGAGGAATATGTCGGCGCCCTCGTGTTCGGGGGCGAGCATTTTAATCTAAGGGGCCCCCAAACGGTGCTCTGTGCCGTTTGGGGAGGGCTTATCGGAACAGAAGCGGAGCCCCGTGCGGGCTCCGCTTTTACACAGTTAATACTTTTGGGAGGAATGAAAATGGCACTTGTCAACATGAACTTTCAGAGTCAGTACCTCGGAGTCAACCACGAGATAAGCATCATCCTGCCCGACCGCCCGTGGCAGACGGACGCTAAGGACTTCTACACCTCCGGGAAGAAGTACCCCGTCCTCTACCTGCTGCACGGCACCTTCGGCGACCACACAGACTGGATACGCAAGTCAAATATCGAGCTCTACGCCTGCGAGAATGACCTCATCGTCGTCATGCCGAGCGGTCTCAATGCCAACTACTCCAACTGGCCGACCTTCGCCCTCGGCTACGACATGTACTCCTACCTCACCGAGGAGCTGATGCCGATGATAGAGAACTGGTTCCCCGCGAGCAATAAGCGCGAGGACACCTTCATCGCCGGTCTCTCGATGGGCGGCGGCGGAGCGATACTCTACGCCGCGCAGCACCCCGAAAAGTTCGGCGGCTGCGCCGTCCTCTCCTCCGCGCCGCGCAATATCGAGAAGTATCGCGAGATAGATATAACGACGCTCGACAAGCGCACTCAAAACGCCATAGCGAACGCCGGCGGCCTTGACGAGTACATCAACTCGGTCACTAACAGCTGGCGCGCCGTCACCGAGCTCGCGGGCACTGGAAAGCTTCCGAAGCTCTACTTCGCGTGCGGACTCGACGACATGCTCCTTCCGACCTACATGACCTTCAAGGAGCACGCTCAAAAGATAGGTCTCGACGCCAAGTTTGAGGAGTTCAAGGGCTACAAGCACGAGTGGCGCTTCTGGGATCTCACGATACAGCGCGCCCTCGCGTACTTCGGATTTTCCTCCCGCGACTGCGGCAATCCGTTCTGAGCCTCGCAGCCGCATCATACCCATCGGGCGTATTTCGCCGTTTAAGCCGAAACTCAGCAAAGTTTATCGACCACCAGCGATTTGTGCCCGGACTCCGGGCACAAATCTTTTTTGTCCGTGTTTTTTGTTCCTCTTCAGAACAATCTATACCGAGAGGTGTTCGCTATGAAAAAATCCACCGGGAAAATACTTGCGATAGCCGGCGCGGTGATAGGCGCGTCCGCCGTCGCGGCGGCGACTTCGTTTGCCGCCACCAAATATCTCATGAAGGTCGCGCTCGAGCGGGAGGCTCCGAAGGCCCCGAAGGGCGCGGATCGCCTCATCGCCGGCAGCGCGGAGGACAACGCCTTTATCACTGAGCTCGAGGCCGCCGGAGAGCGTCTCCGTGCGCGTGAGCATGAGACCGTCGAGATGGCCGCGCACGACGGCACCATGCTCGTCGGGCACTGGATGCCCTGTGCCTTTCCGAAGCGCATCATAATCGCCATGCACGGCTGGCGCTCATCGTGGTACCGCGATTTCGGCACCGTGGCCGACTTCTGGCGGGAGAACGGATGCAGCGTCCTCTACGCGGAGGAGCGCGGTCAGGGCGGCAGCGGCGGCGACTACATGGGCTTCGGCCTCACCGAGCGCTACGACTGCCTCGACTGGGTGAACTGGGTAAACGACCGCTTCGGCGCGGAGCTGCCGATATACCTCTGCGGTGTGTCGATGGGCGCCGCCGCCGTGCTCATGGCGGCTGGGCTCGACCTGCCCGAAAATGTCCACGGCATCGGCGCGGACTGCGGCTTCACCTCGCCGGACGCGATATGGCGCCACATCGCAAACGACAACCTGCACATCTCCTTCGGCCTGCGCGGGAAGATAGCGGACGAGATCTGCCGCCGCATGATAGACTACGGCTCCGGCGACTATTCGACTGTCGAGGCTCTGAAGCACACGACCGTCCCGGTCATGCTGATACACGGCACCGACGACACGTTCGTCCCCGTCGAGATGACCTACGAGAACTACAAGGCGTGCGTCTCCCCAAAGAAGCTCTTCATCGTCCCCGGCGCGGACCACGGAATGAGCTACTTTGTCGACCGCGAGGGCTACGAGGCAGCGGTGAAGGACTTTTGGCGCGAGTTTGACGGATACGTCCGCCCCGCCCGCACGGAGGAGTAGCCGCATGGACGTCAGGAAGATGAACATACTCGTCACGCTCGACGAGAACTACATCCCCCGCCTGAACGTGATGCTCTTCACGCTGATACGCTCCAACCCCGGGTACTCGTTTGACGTCTATCTGCTCCACTCCGGCATCCGTGAAAGCGCGCTCCGCTCCACCGAGGAGGTGCTCGGCGGGGCGGGACGGCTCATTCCAACCGAGGCGCGCGGCCTCGACCTAGACGGCGCGCCGACAACCTCTCGGTATACAAAGGAGATATACTTCCGCATTTTCGCTGCCCGCTTTCTTCCGGACACGCTCGACCGTGTGCTCTACCTCGACCCCGACCTCGTCGTCGCCGGTTCGCTCGCGGAGCTGTACAACATGCCGATGGAGAACTACTTCTTCGCGGCGGCGAGCCACACCGGCGCTCTGCTCCAGAGGATGAACTCGCTCCGCCTCGACATGGACGAGGCGAGCCCCTACATCAATTCCGGCGTGATGCTTATGAACCTTGAGCTCCTGCGCCGCGAACAGAACTATGAGGACGTGTTCGATTTCATCGAGAGGCACAGGAACCTGCTCGTGCTTCCGGACCAGGACATCATCAGCGGCCTCTACGGCAGCCGGATATACTCGCTCGACCCCTTCCGCTACAACATGACCGAGCGGCTGTTCCTTCTGCACGCGCCGTTTGAGCGCGGCTTTGACCTCGACTGGGTCCGTAAAAACTCGCTCATAATCCACTATTGCGGCCGCAACAAGCCCTGGAAGGAAAACTACTTGGGTGAGCTCGACGTGTTCTACCGCGAGGCGGAGGAGCTTCTCCGCGCGGAGCACCCGGCGACACTCGGATAACACTTTCCACATCCCGGAAGACCGCCGGGTCTCCCAAACAACAAAATTCGCCGCTTTTCAGCGGCGAATTTTTCGTTCTCAGACGTTTTTGTCGTAGGCGACGCGCGGACTTCCCGAATAATAACATATCCCGCACTCGCAAAAGCCGTTCTTTTCGAGGATGTGGCGCATCCTCGCGTTTTGCAGGCCGGTGTCTATCCTGAAGCCGTGTACGCCGCGCCCGCGGCAAATCTCCTCCGCAAGGCACAGCGCGGCGGACGCGAGCCCCATTCCCCGAAACTTTGCGGAAATCGCCATGCGGTGCACGACGGCGTAACGCCCGGACGTGTGCCACTCCCCCTCGAGCGCATCGTAGGCTGGTTCTCCGTCAAACGAGAGGCA
>CANRIN010000022.1 GCA_947630675.1 uncultured Clostridia bacterium
GCTCCACTCTACCAGGGACGCGGGGGTCGCCCCGCAGATTCCTGCGGGGCTTCCCCGCTGGAGGGGAGTGGGGCACAGCCCCACAAAGTGCCGGTGAGGCTCAGCCTCACTTAGGGACGCGGGTCTCGCCCCGCAAATGCTTGCGGGGCTTCCCCGCTGGATGGGAGTGGGGCACAGCCCCGCATCTGCCCGTGAGGCTCAGCCTCACTTTGGGACGCGGGGGTCGCCCCCGCGGATGTCCGCGGGGATTCCCCGCTAGATGGGAGTGGGGCACCGCCCCACAGAGTGCCGGTGAGGCTCTGCCTCACTCAGGGACGCGGGGCCCGCCCCGCAGATTCCTGCGGGGGCTTCCCCGCTGGATGGGTGTGGGCTTTGCCCGCGAAATAATGAACCTTTTGCCTTTCCCGCCCGTCTATATAGGCGGAACCGGTTCCGATACACTACAGAGAGAGGGGGTGACGGTACGGACGAGTTTGAAAAACTGCTTGAGGCGGTGCGACCGTCGGTCGAGAGATTTGTACGCTTCAGGATAGATTCTAAGGCGGACGCGGACGACGTCCTTCAGGAGGTCTGTCTTGCGGCATACCTGAATTTCCCGAGCCTGCGGGACAGGAGCGCTTTCAAGGCGTGGCTCATCAGCATAGCCGCGAACAAGTGCCGCGACTTTTTCCGGCGGCGCGCATCCCGTGCGGAGGTGCCGCTTGACGCGCTCGAAGGAGCATCCGCGCCGGGCGCTTCGGAGACGTCCGACACTTCGGAGGCGGACGCCGTCCGCGAGACGATGGCGCTCCTTCGAGACCACGACCGGCAGATACTGCGGCTCTACTTCTGGGAGGAGCTGCCGCAGGCGTCGATAGCGCAGCGGCTCGGCATCCCGGTGGGGACGGTCAAGAGCCGCCTGCACACGGCGAAGCGCAGCTTCCGCGAGAAGTATCCGTACCGCACCGGCAGAACGAAAGGAGAACGCAGAATGATAAAGCTTCCCGAATTATTGCCCGAATACAGCATATCGGAGATAAAGGAACCGCCGTTTAGCGTCAAATGGGAGGAGCTGATGGGCTGGTTCCTCGTCCCGAAGCTCGGCGAGAAGCTGAACTGGGCGATATACGACTATCCGTCGCGGCGCATGACCGAGCTCTTCGAGATGAAGGTCACGGGGCGCGCAAAGGTACACGGCATAGAGGGCGTGGAAATATCCTCCCGCGAGACCCCGACGGCGGAGGGCGGCGCGGCGGTGGAGCGGACGTTTGTGGCGCAGCTCACCGACACCCACTGCCGCTATCTCGCAACGCGGTGGAGCGAGGGCGGCGTCGCGAATTACGCGACCTTCCTCGACGCGGACGAGTTCCTGCCGAACTGGGGCTTCGGCGAGGACAACTGCGGCAACGAGACAAACCCCGTGCCGAAGGGCGACATCCGCCGCGAGGGGACGGTCATAACGACGGCGGCAAAGCCGTTCCTGCTCGACGTCGTCGGAAGATACGCCGTCACGATAGCCGGAAAGACCTACGACACGATATGCGTTATGGACGTGGAGACCTATGACGACGGCGTGGCGTCCGAGCAGTTCCTTGACAGCAGCGGCAGGACGGTGCTCTGGCGCCGCTTCAACCGCGACGACTGGGCGCTGGACCGCTACGGCAAGCGCTGGAGCGAGCTGCTTCCCGGGAGCGAACGCCTCACGATAAACGGCAAGACCTACGTCCACTGGTACGACTGCATAACGGAACACATATTAGCCTGACGACTGTCACGGAAGCCCACTACCGATTCACGGAGCGAGCTCCACAACCAAGCGGGCAAAGCCCGCACCGTGTAGCGGGGAAGCCCCGCGGGCATCCGCGGGGGCGACCCCCGCGTCCCTAAGTGAGGCAGAGCCTCACGGGCACTTTGTGGGGGCTGTGCCCCCACACCCCCTTGCGGGGATTGCATCCCCGCACCCTGCGCTACTTTTTGCTTGTGCAAAAAGTAGCCAAAAACACACATAGGGGAGAAAACCAGGTTTTCTCCCCTATGTACCCCTCTTTCTACATATTGAGTTTCTACCACGCCGCAAAAAAGCGTGGAAGCTGGCATCAGCTTCCCCGCTTATACTTTCTACATAGAACCGAAAGTTTCATCTCCTCGGGAAAGTTTCTGCATGACGCCTATAGTCGGAGCGTTGAACCGGACTTTTTGACTCTACGACGCAGGAACTGTTCGATATTGTCGGTGGTGAGGGTTTGTCCTGCGCTGGCGGTTTTGGTTGTGGGTCTTAAGTCAGAGGTGAGGGATTATTAAGGGAGAGGGCGGAGCCCTCTCCCTTAAGCGCGTTTTTGGTTACTTTTTGCGCGAGCAAAAAGTAACGCAGGGGCGCGGGGCGGCACAGCCCCGCGAAGGTGTCGGTAGAGCTCCGCTCTACCAAGGACGCGGGGCCCGCTCCGCAAATCCCTGCGGGACTTCCCCGCTGGATGGGTGTGGGGGGGGCACCGCCCCCACAAAGTACCCGTGAGGCTCTGCCTCACTCAGGGACGCGAGGGTCGCCCCGCTCATTCCCACAGCTTTTCCGGGTACTTCCCCTCGGCTTTGAGCGCGGCAATGCGCGCCTGAAGTCCCGGCATGTCCTCGCGGTAGGTCACACCCGACCACACCTCATCTGTCGGCAGGACCTCCACACTCCCCTCGCCGGAGGCTATCAGCCCGGACGGCGTGTCCGGCAGGAAGCACTCGGCTTTCAGCGGGTCGGCCTTCGCCTTGGTGTCGAGGAAGCGGCGGAAGTCGCGCTCGAGCGCCGGGAATATCGAGGGTTTGAAGCCCCAGAAGTTCATCGAGACATAGGTGCCCGCCGGAAAGATGCGCCCCTCGCCGTCCTCCGCGCCGCCGTCCGCCGGACGGAGCCCGAGACGCTCGGTGCAGCGGAGGAGCATCCCGTCCCGCGTCTCGCAGACGCCCCGGGAGACGGTCCCGTTCTCGCTCAATGTGTTCTCTATGCGGTAGCCCGCCATGGCGTGGGCGTGCGGGTCAGCGCTCGTCACAAGAAAGTCATGTATCGCGCGGAACGCGCCCGCACCGTAGAAGTCGTCCGCGTTGAGGACGGCGAACGGCCTGCCGCCGACTGCCTCCCGCGCGGTGAGGGCGGCGTGACCGGTTCCCCACGGCTTTGTCCGCCCCTCCGGGACGGAGTAGCCCTCCGGCAGACCCTCGAGGCTCTGGTACACAAGCGTCGTCTTTATATGCGGCTCCATGCGCGGGCAGATGTGCTCCTCAAAGTCGCGGCGAAGGCTCTCCCGTATCACGAAGGCCGCCTCGCCGAAGCCCGCGCGGCAGGCGTCATAGACCGAGTAGTCGAGTATGACCTGCCCCTCCGGGTCTATCGGCGCGCTCTGCTTTGTGCCGCCGTAGCGGCTCGCCATTCCGGCGGCCATGACGACAAGGACCGGCTTTGCCATAGAAAATGCTCCTTTTGCGGATGTTTTACGCTTGTTTCCACAGGAAACGCGGATACCTGCCCTCGGCCTTGAGGGCGGCAATGCGCGCCTGAACTCCCGGCATGTCCTCCTTGTAGGTGATGCCGGACCACGTCTCGCTCACCGGGAGGACGGTAAACTTCGCCTCACCGGACTCTATCAGCGCGGACGGGGTGTTCGGAAGCAGCGACTCGCTCTTCATCGGGTCGGCGACTGCCTCGGTGCCGAGGAAGTTCACGAAATCGCGCCTGAGATACTCAAAGATGCCGGGCTTGAAGCCCCAGAAGTTCATCGAGACGAAGGTGCCGGTCGGGAAGAAGCGTCCGTCCCTGTCCTTCGCGCCGCCCTCCACGGGGTAGATGCCGTAGCGCTCGTGGCACTCGACAAGCGTGCTCCCGTTCACGTCGCAGACGCCGCGGGTGACGGTGCCGTTGTCGCTGAGGGTGTTCTCAACGTGGTAGCCCGCAAGGGCGTGCGCCTTGGGGTCGTCGTTTTCGGTGAGGAAGCGGTATATCGCCTCGAACGCGCCGAGCCCGTAGAAGTCATCGGCGTTGAGAACGGCGAACGGCCTGCCGCCGATAGTCTCCTCTGCGCAGAGAACGGCATGAGTGGTGCCCCACGGCTTTGTGCGCCCCTCCGGAACGGTGAAGCCCTCGGGCAGGTCGGTGAGGCGCTGATAGACGAGCTTCGTCGTCATATACGGGTCGATGTTGGGGCAGATGTCGTCGTCAAAGTCGCGCTGGAGGCTGTCCCGGATGATGAAGATGACCTCGTCGAAGCCGGCGCGGTGAGCGTCGTAGACCGAGAAGTCGAGCAGGACGTGCCCCTCCGGGTCGACCGGGGCGACCTGCTTCGCGCCGCCGTAGCGGCTTGCCATGCCCGCTGCCATGACAACAAGAACCGGTTTCTTCATAGATATATCTCCTTTAATCGCGTGTATTTGTTCGTCTATTTGGCCTGTTTGCTTGAGTTTATTTTATCATTCCGCGCGGATTTGTCAAGGGAATATCTTACATTTCAGCGGAAAAGCGAAAGTCGCCGTCCGAATTTACATTCCCGCCCGCGGGACTGCGCCGTCGTGCCGACGCGCGGCTATCCGTGTATCGCGGCGCCGTATGTTTCCGGCGCGCCGGCTCGCGGTCACTCCGCGCCGAGGGCGCTTCGGATGCGCGCGAGGCGCTCGCGCGGGTCGCCGCGGAACACAGCGCTCCCCATGACCGCAACGTCTGCGCCCGCCTCGGCGCAGGCTGTGACGTTCGTCTCGTCCACCCCTCCGTCTATCTCGAGAAGGCAGGCGGGGTTCAGCCCGTCGATGAGCCGCCGCGCCTCGGCTATCCGCTCGAGGCTGCCGGGGAGGAATTTCTGCCCCCCGAAGCCGGGCTCGACCGTCATCACGAGCAGGAGGTCGCAGAGCGGCAACAGCTCGCGGACGGCCTCCACCGGCGTCGCGGGCTTAATCGAGAGACCTGCGCGGACGCCGAGCGCGCGTATGGCGCGGAGTGTATCGGCGGGGGAAGACGATGAGGGCGACTCGTAGTGTATCGTAAGTATTGAAGCGCCGGCCCGGCAGAACTCCTCCGCGTAGCGCGCGGGGTCGTCTATCATGAGATGGACGTCGAGCGGGAGGGAGACGGATCCGGCGAGGCTCTTCACGACCGGAATGCCGACGGTGATGTTCGGAACGAAGTGGCCGTCCATGACGTCGACATGCAGGAGATCGGCGCCGCCCTCGGCGGCGAACGCGGAGTCGCGGGCGAGGTTTGCAAAATCGGCCGCGAGTATCGAGGGGGAGATGAGCATATTTCCGCCTTTCCCGGGCAGCGCCCGAAATCCGTAAAAAGGGAATAAATCTACCTTAATAATACACTGTTTTTCGGCGGGGCGCAACGTCCGGAGAAAATTTTTCTTCCCAAGGCCTTGCATTTGTGCCGCGATTGGGTTATAATGATAGTCCCATGGATGGCGGAGCACCGCCGGGGATATGAATGCGCGGGCGTAGTTCATCGGTAGAACGAGAGCTTCCCAAGCTTTAGAGGAGGGTTCGACTCCCTTCGCCCGCTCCAAAACAACAGCCGCGACATAGTCGCGGCTGTTGTTTTGGATTCCCCAAACGGTTCCGTTGGAACCGTTTGGGGGCCCCTTCCAATTAAAATGCTCGCCGGAAATGAATTCCGGCTGCGCGAAGTTGGCGGCTTTGCCGCCAACTTCAACCGCGCGAACAGGCGCGGAAGCACGGTTCCCGGGACCGTTTAGGATTTCCTCCGGCGGCGCTCCGCCGCACCAAACGGCCTCCCGGCCGTTTGGCGCTCATTGATTGAAATGCTCGCCCCGAACACGAGGGCGCCGACAGATTCCGCATTGGAACATATTCAGCCCTCGTGAGCTTTACCCGCTTTGCGGGCAAAGCCAAACACTCTACCGAATTAGGCTGCGCGAAGTTAGCGGCTGCGCCGTCAACTTCAACCGCTGCGAACAGCGAAAGCGCGAACCAATTCTTCGTCCGACTCTCTGCTGCTTTCGCCTGCAATATTCGCTCCGCGAATATTGCCCGACCTTGTCCAGCTCCTATCCGAGCGTATTTGAACGCGGGAACGTTGGGATATACCATGGTGGAAGTGTTCAACCATTATGCGCGATATTCGCTCCGCGAATATCGTGCGGCATAGGGCTTTTCCGATATTGAAATGTCCGACATGACAGCAATACGACAAAGGAGCGGAATATGATCATTTTGATAGCGGGAGCGTCCCATACGGGAAAAACCAAGCTGGCGCAGAGCCTTCTTGAGAAGTACAAATATCCCTATCTTTCAATAGACCATCTGAAGATGGGGCTCATCCGTTCGGGGAACACGCATCTCACGCCCGAGTCGGACGATGACGAGCTGACGGCGTACCTGTGGCCTATTGTCCGCGAGATGATAAAGACCGCCGTGGAGAACGGGCAAGATCTTATAGTGGAGGGCTGTTACATCCCCTGCGATTGGCGGAAGGACTTCGGCGGGCGGTATCTGCCGGAGATAAAAGCGATCTTCCTTGTGATGACCGAGCGGTATATCCGAAGCCACTTTGACAGCATACAAAAATATGCAAACGTCATTGAGAATCGCGGGGATGACGACTGCACTGCGGAACGACTGACAGAGGAGAACAAAAAGGTTTTGGAGCGGTGCCGGGCAAGCGGCCAGGAGGTACTGCTCATCGACGGGGAATATAACGTAGAGCCGAAACTGCCGTAATTTCCACAAATGATTCCGTCAAAAATGCAACGGATGTGCTATATCCAAGACTGCAATCGTGGTAGACTTCAGACGTACCGCAAATAACACCGATTGAAAAGAGGCGCAAATGATGGAAAAGGATACGAAGAAGAACGGCAGCCGCTACGTCCCATACGCGGAGCGCACCGGAAATGAGAGTATCGTGTATTTTACAAGAGACCTTTCCCCGGAGGGCATGATAAAGGTGTACGACCGGGTGAAGGAGCACATCGGCGGCAAGGTCGCGATAAAGCTCCACACCGGCGAGCCCCACGGCCCGAATATTATCCCGCCGGAATGGGTCCGGGTCTTCATGGAGAAGGAGCTTCCGGACGCGACTATCATTGAGACCAACACATACTATGAGGGTGACCGCTACACCACCGAGCAGCACCGCAAGACGCTCGAGGTGAACGGTTGGACGAAGTTCACCACCGTGGATATCACCGACGAGCACGGAACGGCGATGCTCCCGGTGAAGGGCGGCAAGTGGTTTACGGAAATGTCCGTGGGCAATTCGCTGCCCGACTATGACTCCATGGTCACGCTCACCCACTTCAAGGGGCACACCATGGGCGGCTTCGGAGGCTCGAACAAGAACATCGGCATCGGCTGCGCGGACGGCCGAATCGGAAAGGGCATGATCCATGCCAAGAACGGAGACGACTGGGGCGTAGTGGAGGAAGAGCTGATGGAAAAGATCACGGAATCCACTAAAGCCGCAATAGATCACTTCGGACAGCACGTGGTATATGTCAACGTGATGCGGAACATGTCCGTCTCATGCGACTGCGAGGGCGTTGACGCGGAGCCCGTTACGACGCCCAACGTGGGGATACTTGCCAGCGTAGACATCCTCGCCGCGGACCAGGCGAGCGTCGACATGATAGCCGCCATGAGCGAGGAGCACCGCCACGACCTCATCGAGCGCATCGAGTCCCGCCACGGTTACCGCCAGCTCTCCTACATGAAGGAGATGGGCATGGGCAACGACAGGTACGTGCTTATCGACGTGGACAACGGCGACGCGCGCATCGACGCGGCGAAGGCGGTCGAAGGCGTCGTGCCCTTCGTCGGCTGAGCGCTTGGAGTGATTACGGAAAACGTCCGGACGATAATTCGTCCGGACGTTTTTGCATCAAGCGGATATTTGACCGCTGTTGCCGCGGCGTAAGGCGGCAGCGGTGCCGCCTCACTCTTCCCCGTGCTTCTCGCGGTAGCGGCGCGGACCTTCGTCGTAGAGGTCATTTCCCAGGGAATCTATGACGACGACGGCGGGGAAGTCCTTCACCTCGAGGCGCATGAGCGCCTCCGCGCCGAGGTCGGGCCACGCGGCGACCTCGGCGGAGGTGATGCACCGCGAGAGCAGCGCGCCCGCGCCGCCGGTCGCGCCGAAGTACACCGCGCCCGCCTCCTTCATAGCCTCGACGACCTCGCGCGAGCGGCGTCCCTTGCCTATCATGCCGAGGTTTCCGAGCGCGAGGAGGCGCGGAGCGTAGGCGTCCATCCGATAGCTCGTAGTCGGACCCGCCGCGCCTATCGGCGTGCCCGGCAGCGCGGGCGACGGGCCCATGTAGTATATCACCGAGCCCTCCAGAGGCAGAGGGAGCGGCTTCCCCGCGTCGAGAAGCTCGCAGAGCCGTTTGTGCGCGGCGTCCCGCGCGGAGAAGATAACGCCGCTTATAAGAACGCTGTCCCCCGCGCGGAGACGCGCGGCGGCGTCTCTCGTGAGCGGGGCGGTAAGCTCGTAAGTCATCACAGCACCTCCGTGACGTGTCTTGAGACGTGGCAGTTGATGTTCACGGCGCAGGGGAGGCTCGCGATATGCGTCGGCATCGTCTCGATGTTGACGCCGAGCGCCGTCGTCCGTCCGCCGAGGCCCTGCGGCCCTATGCCGGTCGAGTTTATGAGCGTCAGAAGCTCGCTCTCGAGCTTTGAATACATCTCCGCCGGATTGTGCGAGCCGACGGGGCGGAGCAGCGCCTTCTTTGCGAGCAGTGCCGCCTTGTCGAAGTTCCCACCTATCCCGACGCCGACGACTATCGGCGGGCAGGGGTTCGGCCCCGCGAGGCGCACCGTATCGAGCACGAAAGCGCGAACGCCGTCGACGCCGTCGGAGGGCTTGAGCATGGCTATGCGGCTCATGTTCTCGCTGCCCGCGCCCTTCGGCGCGACGGTTATCTTCACGCGGTCGCCCGGGACGAGCTCGGTGTAGAGAAGCGCGGGTGCGTTGTCGCCGGTGTTGACGCGGTCGAGCGGGTCGCGCACGACCGACTTTCTGAGGTATCCGTCTATGTAGCCCTTCGCGACGCCGGCGTTCACCGCGTCCGTGAGACTGCCGGAGATGTGGACGTCCTGCCCCACCTCCACAAAGACGCACGCGAGCCCGGTGTCCTGGCAGATGGGCACGGGACCGGAGGCGCGGTAGTTTTCGATGATAGTGTCGAGGATGCCGCGCGCCGCCTCGCCGTCCTCGTCCACGCGGGCGCGATCGAGCGCCTCACGCACGTCGTCCGGCAGGACGGTGTTCGCGCGGACGCACATATCCGCGACGACCTCGGTTATCAGCCGGCTGTCAAGCTCTCTCATGGCAGACACTCCTTCTTCTCCTTCTTCTATTTTTTATATGTTACCACATTCGGCGGCGGTGCGCAACGGCTTTCGCGGCGCGGCGGCGCGAGGCTACCGCGCAGCACAAAAATAAAAAATGGTATTGACAAACCTTACTCTGCGTGATAATATATTAAAGCTGATGCACAGGGACTTGCTGGTGTAGCTCAGCTGGTAGAGCAGCTGATTTGTAATCAGCAGGTCGGGGGTTCGAATCCGTCCACCAGCTCCACCCCTTTCAATCTGCACGGCGGCAATCGAATATGGAGGAGTTCCCGAGTGGCCAAAGGGGACAGACTGTAAATCTGCTGGCACCGCCTTCGGTGGTTCGAATCCACCCTCCTCCACCAAAAAATCGGCAAACGCGAAAGCGTTTGCCGATTTTACTTTTTCACTATTCACTTTTCACTAATACTTTCTCCATCCGATTTTTGCGGGCAACGGTGAAAAATTCGGCACAGTGTCTTATCTCGCGCATGGCCATACCAGATGCGAGCGCCATCCTGCGCCCTGCCGGGACGGCTTTTCCCGTACGTCAGGCCATTTGGATGTCGGTGAGTTGGCTTTGAATAAGCGTCATCCTCTCACTTCTTCTCCCTGACTGCCCTTGCCACGGTTTCATGGCATTTCCGAAAGCGCTCTTTGACATAAGGGATGCGCCTGTCTATGTTGGAATATCCGTGCAGGCAGTCCGCTCCCGGCACGGGACACAGGTTTCCGTCCAGATACCGCCAGTCGTAGCAGGTCTCCCCGCCGCAGCCGTCCGAGTCGGGGCCGTCCTCGCTCTCGTAGGCCGAGACCTCCGTCACCCCGTCCTCGTCCGGACCGGTCAGAGAATACTCCCTGTCGGGGTCAAAGAACAGAAACCCGAGGACGAGGCACGAAAATACCGCTATTTCTCTGTGATATGATGAAAAGAAGCCCTCCGGGGGCTTCTTTTCATCATATCATAAACACCTTATGGCCGGCCTGCTCCGCCAGGCGGACGGTCTGACCGGTGCCGCTCTGCTCGCGCCCGGGCAGGTAGTAGGCGACGCAGGCGGAGGTGTGCTCTATCATGTAGCGGTTGCGCACGGCGTAAGCGCCGGGGAAGTACGCGGGGCAGACATTCACCTCCTCCGCGGCGTAGGAGGCTATGCGCCGCAGGAGCGCGCGGTCGTGCTCCTGCCAGCGGGAGTCGTGGCCGGGGAAGGGATAAGCCAGCACCAGCTCGATGTCGCTGCAGCCGTTTCGTATCGCTGCCACGACCGCAAGCCCCGCGAGCATGTCGAAGCCGTATGCGCCCCCGATATAGAAGCGGCGGTAGCCCTTGCCGTACAGCTCGAGGACGAGCAGACCGAGCCGGGGAATGAGCGCGTTGCGCTCGGCCGGAGTGATGCTGCGGTGGCCGGTGAAGCAGCACGCCTTCGCGCGGTCCTCGGCGGGAAGGAGGCGCAGCGCCGGTTCGGCAAGCTCTGCCGGGTCGCCGTTGTCGTGCCGGACGCCGTCCGGCACGCTCCGCTGCGCATGCTCCGAGAGCCAGAGCGCGACCCCGTCCGCAGAGTTCGAGCCTATGACCGCCGTCGCCGCATCCCTCAGCGCGGGAGCGGCGCCCGCCACGGCATAACCCTCGTCGGACACGCGGAACATACCGAGGTCGCTCTCCGTGTCGCCGAAGGAGACAACGCGGTCAAAGCCGAAAATGCTCTTTATCCTCGCGACCGCGCCTGCCTTGGAAGCGGCGGCGGAGGTTATTTCGCACCAGTATTCCTCACGGTACAGCTCCTGCTGGAGGCTGACGTTGAACCGTTCGTCGCCGGAAAATCTTTGAAACAGCGGCAGCAGCTCCGCCCGTTCTCCGATGCAGGTGAAGTAGAAGGGTTCGCCGCGGTACAGCTCCGCTTCGTCCGTCACGGGGCGGAGGCGCGGGTCCCCGCGCCGCGAGTCGAGGTAATTGCGCACCCCGTCGTTTACGCGCGTCGTGACCCACGAGACGCGGTCGGTCCCGCCGATGAGCGAATAGACGATGGGGCTGAGCCCAAGCTCGCGGAACGCACGGATGAGGTCGCGGGCATCCTCCTGCGGGACGGTGGTCCATGAGACCGCCTGCCCGGTATCCGGCCGGACGATGAGCGCGCCGCCGTATGCGACCGCCGGCAGAGAGAGACGCAGCCCGCGCGTCACCCTGGCAGCGGAGGCAAAGCTCCGCGCCGCCGCATAGGTGAAGTACACGCCGTCGTCTATAAGGGAATTGATAGTTCCCAGCGTATAGGGGCTGAGCGTGCCGTCGCGGCGGAGCAGAGTACCGTCGAGGTCGGATACATACAGAGTCTTCATAAAAGGCTCCCTTCAGGCATTTAATGAACAGACGGCGAAGTGCGGCATCCCTCCAGAAAGCAGGGACGCCTCGCAGTCAAGTCGGCAGTTTATATAAATCATACCACGGACGGAACAAAACCGCAATCTCACGGGTCAAATAAATGTACGGCCCGCTCTGGACAAACCGGTTTGGGTATGATAAAATCAAACTGAGGTAATATCGGGTATTTGAGGCATATCTCACGGAGCATCCGTCGAAAGGAGAGAGCGCATGAGGAAAGTCACGGTACGGCTCGCGGCGCTGCTTGCCGCGGCGTTGGTCGCCGCGGCGATGCTTCCCGCGCTCACCGTCCCGGCGGCTCCGCCGATAGATTTCACGCCAAAGACCGAGACGCTTCTTCTCGTGAACATGTCTACGGGCGAGGCGGTGTACAGCGCGGGCGCGGACAAGGTGCGGCCGATGGCGTCGCTGACAAAGATAATGACATACATAGTCGTGGCGGAGCATGTGGACGACCTTGCGGGAACGCAGGTCGAGATACTTGACGAGCCGCTTGACGATATACGCGGGCGCGGTGCGTCGCTCGCGGGAATAGAGGCGTATGTGGGCAAGACCCTCTCGGTGCTCGACCTGCTGTATGGGCTGATGCTCCCGAGCGGGTGCGATGCGGCGGCGGAGCTCGCGTGGTACGTCTGCGGCGGGGGCTTCGACGCGTTCGTGAAGCTCATGAACGACAAGGCGGCGGAGCTCGGATGTGAAAACACGACCTTCGTGGACTCCCACGGACTGTCGGACGAAAACAGGACCACTGCGTGGGATATGTACAGGATAGCGTCCTACGCTCTCGGCGTGCAGCATTTCCGGGAGGTCGTGACCGCGACGAAGTACACACTCCCCGGCGCGTCCTCGCCGATGTACACCTCGGTCATGCTCCAGGACCGCGCGAACGGGGGACGGTACTACTACCCATACGCGAGCGGGATAAAGACGGGCTACATCAGCGCCGCGGGACGCTGCCTCGTCTCGACCGCGACGAAGGGCGGCACGAGCTATATGTGCGTGGCGCTCGGCAGCGAGTACGACCCCGCGCAGAACAACGCCATGCTCGACTCGGTCGCACTCTACAAGTGGGCGTTCGGGAACTTCACCGAGAACGTCGATGTGGATATAAGGCGGCGCTTTGTGTCTATGCAGCTCGGGAGCAGCGAGCCCCTCGAGTTTTCGGTGGACGGCGAGGGCGAGACGCTTTCGTGGTCCTCCTCCGACCCGTCGGTGGCCGAGGTGGACGCGAACGGCGTCGTCACGGCGCATTCCCTCGGCGAGGCGGTGATACGCGCCGAGAGCAGGACCGGCAACGTGGACGAGTGTACGGTGTCGGCAGGCTACTACAACGGGATCTACGTCTCGGAGGACTACGGCGACTACACCTCCGGCACACGCGCGCCGATCGACTGGGCGGCGGTGAAGGAGTCGGGGCTGGACTTTGCGATCATCCGCGCCGAGACCGGCTCGGGCAGGTGGGATGAAGACTTCGAGTCAAACGTCGCCGGAGCGGAGGCGAACGGCGTACCCTACGGGCTGTACCTCGGCTCCGGCGCGAAGACCACGGAGGATGCCGCGGCGGACGCGCGGCGCTTCGCGGAGGAGTTGAGGGGCGCGGGACACACCCCGTCCCTGCCGCTGTTCTACGACATGACCGGCGCGGGAGAAAACGGTACTGCGCTCGCGCTTGCGTTTTCCTCGGCGCTCGGGCAGTACGGGCTCGAGGGCGCGGTCTACGCGCCGAGAGAGGACTTTGCGGCGTTCGACCTCTCGGCGCTTGAGACGGCGGGGGTGCCGCTGTGGTGCAGGTATATAGCGAACGTCGGCGGCTTTGAAAGCCCGATGGAGGTGCCCGGAGGCGTGACGCCGGAGATATGGCAGCACAGGACGAATTTCTACTTCCCGGAGGCGGCGCAGAACCGGCGCGGCAGCGCCTCCGCGAATTTGGCGTATATGCTGAGCGCCCTCGCCGCAGATATGGCCCCGCCGGAGACGGCGGCGGTGCAAAAGGACGGCGAGGCGGAGATCGACCTCAGCTGGAGAGCGCCGGGATATGACTTTGACGGGTATGCGGTCTACCGCCGAGAGAGCGGCGGCGAGCCCGAGCTTATAGCGACGCTCGGGAAGACCGCGAGCGTGTATACCGATACCGCCGTCGAGTACGGCCGCACCTACGTCTACACCGTGGCGGCGAAGGTGGGCGGCGACATATTCGACGTGGACTACAGGGCGGAGGTCAGAGGCGAAAGCCGCGAGGTCGCGGTGACGCCGCCGGCAGCCCCGTCCGAGCAGCCTTCGGGGATATCCCCGCCGGCGCAGGATAAAGCGGAAGATAACGGACAGAACGGCGCCCGGGAAAAGCCGGAGGCCGGGATATATGTTGCGGCCGCGTTCGGTGCGGCGGCACTCGTAGCCGCCGTGGGCGCAGTCAGGGGAGGAAAGAATCAAAAGGGGAAGCGTTCAAAGTGACCGTACCGTAAAATGACCGATATCCGGAAAGGAGCGTATTTATGGAAAAACTGAAGAAGCTGTTTTCAACGCCCGCAAGAAAGGTAATGACTATTGTGTGCATCGTTCTCATCCTTGCGATAGCGGGAGCGGGAACGGTCATGGCCGTGCGCGCGAATGCGCAGCACAACGCGATAGGTGAGGAAAATGCGCAGAACTTCGCGTTTGCGGACGCCGGAGTGGATCCCGCCGCGGCGCGCGTGGAACGCACCGAGTTTGAGTTTGAGAACGGTCAGTTCGTCTACGACGTGGAGTTCGTCGCCGACGGCGCGGAGTACGACTACCTGATAAAGGCGTCGGACGGGACGGTAATAAAGAAGGAGGTCGAGCGCGTCCGCGGCGGCGAGGTCGGCAGCCCCGCTTCGGCTTCCCTGACCGTGGACGAGGCGAAGAATGCGGCGCTTTCGGATGTGGGACTCAGGGAGTCGGACGTCACCTTCACCAAGGCCCGGCTTGACACGGAGGACGGATTTGCGGTCTACGATATAGAGTTCTACACCGAGGAAGCCGAGTACGAGTACGAGATAAACGCCGAGACCGGCGAGGTGTTCAGCAGAAGCAGGGAGGTCTGGGACGGCGGACGTCCCTCCGCGCAGCCGTCCGCTTCTCCGAGCGAGGCTCCGTCCGCGTCGCCGGCTGGGGAGGAGTACATCAGCGCCACCGAGGCGGAGGATGCGGCGCTCGCGGACGCGGGACTTTCCACGTCGGACGTGACCTTCACAAAGGAGAAGTTTGACCGCGACGACGGCCGCGCTGTCTACGACATAGAGTTCTATTCCGGCGACGCCGAGTATGAGTACGAGATAGACGCCGTCACCGGAGATGTAATAAGCCGCAGCAAGGAGATATGGGACGGGGGACGTCCCGGAACACAGCCGACCGCTTCTCCGAGCGAGACTCCGACCGCCTCGCCGGCGGGAGACGGGTATGTCGGCCTTGACGCCGCGAAGTCTGCGGCGCTCGCGGACGCGGGACTTTCCGCGTCGGACGTCACGTTTACAAAGCAGGTGTTTGACCGGGAGAACGGCCGCGCGGTCTATGAGATAGAGTTCTACGGCGCGGATGCGGAGTATGAGTACGAGTATGAGATAGACGCCGCGACCGGCGAGGTAATAAGCCGCAGCAAGGAGCTGCTGGGCGGAAGCCGCCCCGCGCAGCCGTCCGCTTCTCCGAGTGAGGCTCCGACCGCCACACCGGCTGGGGACGACTACATCGGCCTTGACGCCGCGAAGTCTGCGGGGCTTGCGGACGCGGGACTTTCCGCGTCGGACGTCACGTTCACAAAGCAGGTGTTTGACCGGGAGAACGGCCGCGCGGTCTACGACATAGAGTTCTACAGCGCGGATGCGGAGTATGACTACGAGATAGATGCCGTGACCGGCGAGGTAATAAGCCGCAGCACGGAGCTGCTGCCCGCCGCGCAGCCGTCCGCCTCGCCGACGGGTGACAGCTTCATCGGCGAGGAGGCGGCAAAGAGCGCGGCGCTTGCGGATGCGGGCATCTCCGCGTCGGACGCGACCTTCACAAAGCAGGAGCTTGACCGCGACCACGGACACACGGAGTACGAGATAGAGTTTTACAGCGGAGGCGTCGAGTACGAGTACAAGATAGACGCAAGCACCGGCGCGGTGCTCGAACGCGACCTCGACCGCGACCACCACTGAAAGCAGAAAGAATACAGGATGACAAAAGCCGGGCCGCATTTTGCGGCCCAGCTTTTGTTGGGGAAAGGTGTGTGCATTTTCGTGTGCATTTTGTACCTCAAAACGGGCGTAAATACCTTTGCAATCTCGAAACCTGTTTCGCGTTGACGAAAGCTGAAACCGTTGGGAGAGTAGGGAAAGAGCCCGAAATCGTTGAGACTTCGGGCTCTTTGATTTGGCGGAGGTGGAGAGATTCGAACTCTCGAAGAGCTTTTGACCCTTACACGATTTCCAATCGTGCGCCCTCGACCAAGCTAGGCGACACCTCCACATCGAGCCCAACTATAATAACACAAAGCGGATGGGTTGTCAAGAGCGAGATTTTGTTACTGGTCTCCCACTTTCCCTGCGTGGGGACCGGCACGCTCACCCGAGGTCTATCCAGTAGCGCAGGACGGTCTCCCCGTCGCGCTCGACCTCGTTTTCGAGAACGCCGCCGTTGTTCATGATGCTCTTTGCGGAGCCGACGTTCGTCTTGTCGCATGTCATGAGCACGCGCTCGATTCCGAGCCTGCGGCACTCGTCGAGAGCGAGGCCAATCATCGCCGTCGCGACGCCCTTCCGCCGCTCTGAGGGACGCACGCCGTCGCCGATATGTCCGCCGGTGAGGAGAAGGTCGTCGTTCAAGAAGTGTCGGATGCTCACCGCGCCGACGAAGATGTCCCGCTCCTCGTCGAGACAGAAGAACGTCGTGGACGGGACGTGCGCGGGATCCTTCGGCTCGACGCGGTTCACCTCGGTGAGGTAGTTCTCAAAGTCGCGGTAGTCGTGCTGCCGTATGGCGCCCGGTGAAAACCGGCTCTCGAGCACCGTCCACTCGTCCATCATGTCGGTGAGCTGACGGCGGTATTTTTCCTCCAGTCTTACAAGTTTAAGGCGCATGGTTTCAACTCCTGTCGGTAATATGCTCGGAATATAATACGTTTCGGATAAACGCGCCCAGACCGAACGGCCGGGGCATGCACCGTTTACGGAAAATCAGTCGCGGAACTCCTTCATGTCCACGACTCTGCCGCCCTCGACGCGGGAGCGCTCCGCTGCGAACGCTATGTAGTGGCTCTCGGTGGAACCTGCGAGCGTCGTCGTCCGTACGCTCTCCTCCGCTTCGCCGCCGACGAGCTCGACAAACTCCTCCACGAGGCGGGTGTCGCCGCCGGCGTGGCCGGAGAGGTCGCTTGTCATGGCGCGGATGTCGACGTCGTAGTTCTCGCCGCCGAACGGCATGACGTGTATCTTCTCCTCGGAGAGGTTGGCTATTATTTCGCCCTGCGTGCCGAGAATGACGGTGTCCCGCCCGCCGCGTTTGGTGAAGGCCGCCATGGTGAGCTGCGCCGTCGCGCCGCCTTCGAACGCGATGTTGACGACCTGGTGGTCGCAGACGTCGTTGTCGCAGTGATACACACAGCGTCCGTAGGGACCCTCCGCGATGGCGCGGCGTATCTTCTCCTCGTCCGGCTCGGACGCGAGGACGTCCACCGGCCACCATTTGTTGCCCCGGAGCAGGCCGGTCTCTTTGTTTGTGAGGTATATCTTCTCCGCGTCGTAAGGGCAGCTCTCGCGGACGGCGCAGTCCACGCACCGCTCCGCGCTCCCCTCCGGCGCGCGCTCCGGGCGGAACTCGTATAGCCCGCCGAAGCTCGAGACCTTCGAAGCGCGGCGGCCGAGCAGCCAGACGAGCAGGTCTGCGTCGTGGCAGCACTTCTGGAGTATCATCGGGCTCGACTCGACGCTGTTGCGCCAGTTCCCGCGCACGAAGCTGTGCGCCTGGTGCCAGTAGATGACGTTCTCTATGTGCTGGACGCTCACGACCTCGCCGACGGTCTTCTCGTCGAGCAGGCGCTTCAGCTCGCCATAGAACGGCGTGAAGCGGAGGACGTGACAGACAGACACGCGCCGCCCGAGCTTTTCCGCGAGGGCGACGAGCTTCCGGCACTCCTCCTCGTCAGGGGAGATGGGCTTCTCGAGCAGCAGGTCGTAACCGCGCTCGAGCGCCGCCGACGCGTGGCCGAAGTGCTGACGGTCCTGCGTGCAGATGAACGCCGCGTCTGCGAGCTTTTCGCGCGCAAGGAGCGCCTCGCCAGAGTCGAAGCACATCCCGTCCGGAATGTTATAGAGCTTCTTTGCGAGCTCCACGCGCTCGGGACGGATATCCGCGACGGCGACGATCTCCATCTTTTCGGGGAAGAGCTCCGCACACGGCGCGTAGGTGTTGAGCCCGCGGCTGCCGAGACCGATTATAGCGACCCTTATCTTTTTCATTTTGCCCTCCGTAAGTGATCCTGTCGGGAAGCAGGGACCCGACGTCCGCCTGTCACAGAGTTTTTGCTGCGGCGGACTGCGGCAAAAACAAATCTTACCGTATTTTATTTTAAATGAGACCCGCCGAAATTCAATGGAATTTCGGCGGGTCTTGTGTGTTTTTCGCTCATTCTTTGACTCTGAGGTCACGCCCGAAGATGGGCAGGACATCGAAATCGCCCTTGAGGCGGCTCGCCGTCTCCGCGTCGTAGCGCGACTCAAACTCTCTCTCGTCCACTGAAGTGCATATCAGCGTGCGCCTGTCCGGAGACATGCGGGAGGCGAAGAGACTGAGCAGAACAGTCACGACGAACGGCGCCCTGAACTCCGAGCCGAGCCCGTCTATGATGAGCACGTCGCAGCCGCAGAGACGTTCGATCTCCGCACGGGCAGCTTCCCGCGTGTCGTCGTCCCGGGTGAACTTCTCGCGCTCGTAGAGCGAGACCACCTCGGTCATCTGGCGGCAGACGACAGAGAAGCAGTGCTCGCTTGCCTCGGCCGCGACGCAGCTCGCAAGGAAGGTCTTGCCGACGCCCGCGCCGCCGCAGAGGACAATGTTGCCCGCCGACCGGCGGGATGCGAAACTGCGGCACGCGTCCCGAACGGCGACGGCGTTCTCGCGCGGGCTCACGCCCCAGCTCTCGTCCACCTCGTCCGAGTAGAGCTTCTCGTCAAAGCTCGCGAACGTGGCGCGGCGGACCGGAAGCCGCCGCTCAAGCTCGGAAAGCTGCTCGTCCCGATACCCGCGCAGGAGACATTTGCAGGGTGTCCCGTCGCGGAGGAAGCCCGTGTCGCCGCAGTCTCGGCAGTCGTAGTCCGGCTCGAGCGCGGACGGGGAGAGCCCCGCGCGCTTCAGTATTTCGGCGCGCTCGGCCTGTCTTTCGAGGTTCCGGCGCTTCAGCTGTTCGAGCTTCGGGCGGTAGTCCTCGCCGCTCGAGGCGTTCGCGCGGAGGATGCCCGCCATGGTGCTGCCGAGCTCGGCATCGAGCTCGCGCAGGCGCGGATACTTCGCATAGAGCTCGCGGCGGCGCTCCGCCGCCTCCGTCTCGTGACGGATGCGCGCGGAAAACAGCCGGTCCTCCACCCGTGCGATTATCGACGGATCCATGCTCATTCGGCGTCATCCTCCTTTGATTCGCTCTGCTGCTTTCTGCGGAGCCGCTCCGCCGCACTGATGCGCGGCGCGGCGGCTTTCTTCTCGCCTGCGGACGCCGCCGGCGTCTTTGCCGTCCTCTCGGAGAGGTCGGGCACGCCGTTCTGCCGCCAGTCCGCGATTATCTTATCCATGTACTGCCACTTGAGCGAGCCGGTCGCCATGACGGTGCGGTCGTAGGCGGCGTATATCGCCTCCTCCGAAAGTCCGCTCGCCGCCCACGACTCGAGGAAGCGCCGCTCGCTCGCGGTGACGTCTCTGCCGCGTATACCGATAAGGCGCGCGAGGCGCGACACCGCCGCCGAGCGCTGTTCGAGTGCGCGGAGGTAATTTTCGGCCTTCTCCTCGGTGTCTATCCCGTCGCGGAGCCACCGGTGCGCTTCGCGCTCGACGGTCCACATGCCGAGGCGCGCCGCCTCGCCCTTCCGCTCGCGCTCTCGCCCGGCGCAGTAGCTGACGAGCAGCATCAGCTCGCCCGCCGGCATACCGAGGTGGTCGTATATCCCGAGGAGCTTCGCCGTGTCCGAGGTCGAAAGCGTCCTCGCAAGGCGCGTCTGGACGTAGTTTATCAGCGCGGCGAAGGCCGGGTCGCCCTCGAGGTGCGCCGTGATGTCCCCCGCCGAGTAGGAGGGCGCGGGGGTCTCCGCCGTCTCTATCGCGGGCGACGGGAGCAGTCCCGCCGCCGAAAGGCTCGCCTGCGCCGAAAGCGTCTCCGCTTCGCTCCAGCCGAGCACGGCTGCGGTGTCGTCCGCCCCGGCTCCGCCGCCCGAGAGAAGGTACAGGTAGTAGAGCGCGGCCTTCGCGTCCCGCGAGCGTATCAGCCGCTCCGCGGCCTCCGGACTTATAACTATGTCGGCCATGCCGTATACCTCCTTCCCGGTGCGCTGTTTGTATCGAAAATGCGCCGTGTTCCGCGTCCCGCCTAAATGGGGGAAAACAGTTTTGGACTAAATATAATAGCCGCTTCGCGATCATTACCTCATATCGCGGAGCGATATGAGGTAATATGCCATGTTTTGCGGTTCCGCCCGAAGGGCGGGAGCAAAACGGCCAAAACGGCATTGAATCAAAGATAATAGTCGCTTCGCGACTATTGAGTCATATCGCTTCGCGATATGATACCGATCGTCAAACGCTTCGCAAAGAATGCGCCCTTCAACTTGTTACGCACCAGAGCTTTCTACCGGGCGCACCAGCATTCAGCGCAAAGCGCCGAATGCCCGACTTTCTGCTCATCGAAGGGCGCCTTAGGCGGCGAATAAAGTTTAATCGTAAATTTTGGCGGCATGTACGGCGAAATTTACACCTCTCGCCCGGCGCGTTTCAAGCGAAGCGCGGAACGAAGCCGTGCACATGCCGTCGGCAGGGCTTTGCCCTGTCCGACGGCCTCGGCGCGAAAGGGTGCGCAGGGCAATTCATTGCCCGAGCACATTTCGCGCCGAAAGGCTTTGCGACTATTATAGCACAAATACACCCCGGGGTAAAGCGGGCATTTTCGCCTTTCTTCGTGCACGGTCGGGGTAAGTCTCCGGCGCGAAAAAAGCTTTTCCGATGCTTCGGAAAAGCTTTTCCTTTTGGGCATGCGGGTATGTATGGTTACAACCGGCATAGACAGGTAGAACACTGCGGCTTATGCCAGCTTCTTTTTCATAAACCGTCCGAAGAAATAGGTCGTGTTCACCGCCGTGGTCATGAGGTCGCTCACCGGTTCCGCGAGCACCACCGACATCAGTCCCCACGGCGTCACAGCCGGAAGGATGTAGAGCAGCGGAATGAGCAGCACCATCTTGCGGAAGAACGCGAAGAAGAACGCCCTGCCGCCCTCGCCGAGCGAGTTGTAGGTCTGCTGACAGGTGGAGTTGAGCCCGAGCACGAACAGTCCGCCGACGTAGACGCGCAGCATCCTGCCTCCGAGCGAGACGAGCTCCGGGTCGTCGTTGAATATCCGGATGAACGCCTCCGGGAAGATCATCACCACCGTCGTCGCCGCCATCGTGAAGGCAAGCGTCACGGCGGAGGCGAGGCGTATCGTCTCGCGCACCCTGTCGGTGCGTCCCGCGCCGTAGTTGTGGCCGATTATCGGCTGTGAGCCCTGCGCCACTCCCTCCACCGGCATGAGCATGAACTCGAATATCGAGAAGCATATCGTGAGCGCGCTCACCGCGACGTAGCCGCCGTAGTGCAGCGCCTGACGGTTGAAGCATATCGTGAGCAGTCCCTCCGACGCATTCATGAAAAACGGCGCCGAGCCGAGCACGACTATGTCCTTCAGCGTCCTGAGCCCCGGCAGGAGGTTTGCCGGGCGGATGCGGAGCCGATTCTTCTTTCCGAACATGAAGAAAAGCACCCACACAAATGACGCGGCCTGGCTTATCACCGTCGCGAGCGCCGCGCCGCGCTCGCCCATGTGCAGCAAAAATATGAATATCGGGTCGAGGATGATGTTCATAACGCCGCCGAGTGCTGTTGTGAGCATCGCGGTCCCGGCGAAGCCCTGCGTCGTTATGTAGTAGTTCAGCCCGACCGTCACCTGCATGAAGAGCGTGCCGAGGATGTAAATGCCGAGGTAGTTTTCGGCAAACGTCAGGGTCTCGTCGCTCGCGCCGAAGAGGAGCAGCAGCGGACGCTTGAACGCGAGCACTCCCGCCGTTATCAGCACCGACGTCGCGATGAGCATCGTGACGCTCGCGCCGAGGTACCGCTCGGCGCGGCCGTGGTCGCCGCGCCCCATCTGAATGGCGGCGAGCGGTGAGCCGCCCCGCCCGAACATTCCGGTGAACGCCTGTATGACCGTCACCACCGGCGCGCACACGCCTATCGCCGCCATTATCGGCGCGCCGTCCGGCAGACGCCCGATGTATATTCGGTCTACAAGGTTATACACGAGCGTTATGAGCTGTGCGCATATCGCCGGCATCGCAAGCGAGAACAGGAGCTTCGGGACCCTGCCCTCGATTAGCCTCTTGTCCATCGTGACCCCTCCGCGCAGAGGCGCTGCCGTCAGGCGGCTCTGCGGCCGGAGCGGCGGTCGCGCGGCCGGCGGGCTTCGTCGGGACGTCTGCCGCTGCGGTCCTTATCGCCGCAGCAGTAGAAGAAAGAGAGCATCTCCATTGCCCTGTCCATCCTGATATCGCCGGTCCTGGAAGTTGTATTCATCATTTTGCCCTCCGTCGTATCTTTTCGGCCCGGTCTCCCTTGCCGTGATTATATGATACATCGTCGGGCAGCGCAGTTATTGCACGTTCATTTGATTTGTGACATAAATATTCGGCATCTTTGCGGTACGGACGCCGTTACAGAACGGCTTCTATGGCGCACAGGACTGCCGCCGACGCGTCCTGCGGGGCGAGCGTCTCCACCGATGGGACGTGTATAAAACCCACGCGCACGCCGCTGCCGTAAAATCTTGCGGACAGGCGGTAGAACAGGTCGTTGCAGACGTACGTCCCGGCGGAGTAGGAGACGGCGGCGCGGATGCCGCGGGCGGAGATCGCCTCCGCCATCCTCCGTGCGGGCAGGGTAGCAAAGAACGCCTCGCGCCCCTCCGGGTCTATGGGGAGGTCGCGCGGGAGCGCCCCGTCGTTATCCGGTATCCCGGCGTATTGAAGATTTATCGCGACGGCCTCCGGTGTGACCGCCGTGCGCCCCGCCGCCTGACCGACCGAGAGGACGGCGTCCGCGCCGGCGTTCACGGCCTCGGCTATGGCCGCCTCCGCCGCGCGTCCGAACGCGACTGGGAGCAGCAGCTTCTTTATCGTGACGCCTCCGACGCTCTCCGGGAGAGCGGACACCGCGGCCTCGGACGCGTTCACGTCGTCTCCGCCGAACGGCTCAAACGCCGTGACGAGTATAGTCTTCATGCTGTATACCTCCGATCGCACTTATTTCGGTATGAACTCGCGCGACGGGTCGTCCGGCGGCGTCGCGACGAAGTATTTATTGCGGTACTCGCGCGGCGTGAGCCCGGTGGCCTTCTTAAAGGTGCGGATGAAGTGGCTCTGCGAGCTGAAGGCGAGTATCGCGCCTATCTCCGCATAGGGGAAGTTTGAAAACTTCAGCATATTCTCCGCCGCCTCGAGACGCTTCGAGAGGACGTAATCGGAGATCGTCCTTCCGGTCTCCTTTTTGAAGAGGGTGGAGAGGTAGCTTTCGTTGAGGTCCACTAGCGCCGCGAGGTCGGCGACGCGGATGGGCTCGTGGAGGTGGTTGTAGATGTAGTCGATGCAGACGGTCACCGGCTTGGAGAAGACGTTCTTCTTGCCGAGCGCCTTCATCTCGCCGACGTAGAACGCGAACATCTCGGCGTGCAGCTCCTTGACGTCCTCGACGGAAGATAGCCGGTCCATCCGCTGGATAAAGAGGTCGCTGATGTTGAGCGCGCGTTCCGAGTCGAGCCCGCCGCTTATCGCGGCGCGGCTCGCGAGCGCTATCGACGCGACGAAACGGTACTTGAAGTTCCGCAGCTCGTCGTCCGAGAGGTGGCCGGGCAGGTCGCTCGAGAACATCTTTCTGCTCTCCTCGACGGCGCGGTCGTCTCCGAGGCGGAGCAGGTCGTACTGGTACATGTCCTCGGTGTTCGTGTGGTGCCGGTCGTCGTTCTCGCGGTGGATGAACTCCATGTAGCGGAGCTGGCTTTCGCTTATCGAATTCGGCATGGCAGTTCCCTCCTCTGTAAGAGGGATTGTACCATAAATCAAATCAAACTGCAAGCCGCGGAGCGCCGCTTTTTCGCGCCGGGCGCTCACCGTGCGGACTCCCGTTCGTGGAACGGCTCCGCCGCGCCGACTTCCGCATCCATGCGGCGCAGCGTGCGGAACCAGACTATCGCCACCGGCAGCAGTGCGCCGAACCAGCTGAGCGGCGTCTCGATGCACGCCCCGAGAAATCCCATCGACGGCACGAGCAGGAAGGCCGAGAGCGCGCGCATCAGCAGCTCCATGAGGCTGCCTGCGACGACGACCTTCGTGTTGCCCATGCCCTGAAGAGCATACCGCCAGTCAAAGAGCAGCGCCAAAATGATGTAGAGAAGTCCGTGTATGATAAGGAAGCGGTGCGAAAGTGAGAGTATCTCCGTTTCGCCCCAGCCGACGAATATCGCGGCGAGCGCCCTGCCGCCGAAGCACATCACAACGCCGAGGAAGGCGCTCATCACCGCGGTCATTACGATGCACTGGCGCATCCCCTGCTTTATCCTTGCGAAATTGCGCGCGCCGTAGTTCTGCGCGACGTAGGTCGTCATCGTGAAGCCGAGCGAGCGCAGCGGCTCAACGGCGATGCCGTCTATATGCTGACTTGCCGCGTATGCCGCTATTGCGGCGGTGCCCATTTTGTTTGTCGCGTACTGTATAAGGAGGACGCCGAGCGAGATTATCGACGACTGAAACGCCATCGGCAGCCCCATGCCGAGACTGCGGCGAAGGAGCTTCCCGTCAAAGTACAGCTTCTCGTGCGCCTCGTTGAGCACTCCCTCGGTCCCGTATATCCTGCGAAGGCAGAGCGCCGCCGAGAGCAGCTGCGAGAGCACCGTCGCAAGCGCCGCACCCATGACGCCCATCGGCGTGAATCGGATGAACACGAAGTCAAGGACGATATTTGCAAGCGAGGCGGCGGTGAGGTAGGTGACGGGAGATTTGCTGTCCCCGAGCGAGCGGAGGGTGTTCGCAAAGTGGTTGTAGAGCATCGAACCGGGGATGCCCAGCAGCACCGTCCGCAGATAGCTCCGGGCGTAACCCGCAACGTCGCTCGGGACCTGCATCCACCGTATCAGCCGATCCGCAAGAAGCAGACTCGCCGTAAGAAGCACGCCTGCGACCGCCAGGCAGACAAGCAAATTCTGCCGGAACAGCCTCCGCACGAGCGGACGGTCGTCCGCGCCGAAGGCCTGCGCAAGCGGTATCGCAAATCCCGCCGTCATCCCCGATGCGAAGCCTAGGATGATGTTGCTGAGGCTCGCGGTGCTGCTTATCCCCGCGAACGGGTCGACGCCGAGAAACCGGCTCACGAGGAACGCGTCCGCCATCCCGTAGAGCTGCTGGAAAAGGTTACCGACAAGAAGCGGCAGCGCAAACGATATTATCAGCCGGTACGGCTTTCCGGAGGTCATGCTTTTCTCTCTCATATCCCTGCGTCCTTTCAAAAGCAAGTGTGATGCATGAGCAATGATACCTTTTTCGGTGCGGAGACTATTGCACATTTCTTTGATTGCTGGCAGTATTCTTTGTACGATTTCTTTTCGGAGCAGAGGGATAATGCGAAGCCTACACAGAATTTGCAAATTTGTGTGACAAAAATCAAACAGATATGCAATCATAGCGGCGGCGTCTGCTGTAAGCTTTACTTAAACCAGATTCAAAACGGAGGCGCCGCCATGAAAACGTCCGCAAAACCCAAACGCTATATAAGCTATGCTCTGCTATACTTCTCCTACTTCTTCGGAATGGGGATATTCGGCTCGATACTCTCGATATACCTTGCGGGAATAGGCAAGGCGGACAGCGAGATATCGCTCATCGTCTCGGCGAGCGGGATACTTACAATGGCGCTCCAGCCGGTTTTCGGCATCGTCTACGACAAGCTGCGCCGTGACAGAACGGTGAGCGTCGTGCTGCTGCTTCTCTCCGGCGTCACCGGAGTCCTGTTTGCCGTGACGAAGAGCACGCCGCTGCTGTTCCTTTTCAACGGTCTGTCGATGACCTTTCTAAACGGAGTGAACCCCGTCGCGGAGCGGCTCGCGACCGGCGCGAAGTACCGCTACGGCCTCATCCGTCTATGGGGCGCGGTGGGATACGCGGTGTCGACGCAGACGGCGGGGCTCGTCTACGAGCACGTTTCTCCGCGCTTCAACTTCTGGCTCTTCGGTGCGGCGGCACTCGTGACGGCGCTCGCGTTCATGCTCACCACCGACAACGCTGCACGGACGGACACATCCGAGGGAAAGCCGGCGGAGCGCGGCGGTCCGATCCTGCGGACGCTTGCCCGCAACCGTCCCTACCTTCTTTTCGCGGCGATAAGTTTTCTCTTCAGCGGCTCCGCCTCCGCGAACGGCACATATCTCTCACTGCTCCTCGGCGACCTTCTCGGCAGCACGTCGCAGGTCGGGACGGTGCTGTTCCTCGGCACGATGATGGAGATACCGATAATCCTGTTCTCAAACAGGTACATGGATCGCCTCTCCGGTAAGGCCCTGCTCCGCGTCGACTTCGCGCTGCTTATAATACAATTTGCCGTCTACGCCTTTGTGCCGAACGCGGCGGCGGTGAGCGCAGTCCTCTTTTTCTGCAAGTCCACGGCGACAATGCTTTACATAATGGTGACGTTGAAGATAGTCCTGAACCTCGTAGACGAGCGCTGCTCTGCGACGGCGCTCAGCATCGTAGCCACGGTAAAGGCAGTCGGCGGCGTCGTGATACCGATAGCGGCGGGATTTGTTTCGGACGCATTCGGGCGCTCGGCGGTGTTTGTGCTGCTGCTCGGTTTTGCCGTGCTCGGCTTCGTCCTCTCCGCATTTCTGAAGATGCCGGAAAACTCGAAGGAGCTGTTTTGACCGGGTGAAAAGCGCGCCTCTGCGGTAACTTCCAATAAAACAGTATCGAAACAGTACTGACATTGGGTAGCTGCCAAACAGGGGTGCGACAGAGAAAACAGCCATACTCGGAAATCGATTCGGGTATGGCTGTTCCACATTTTACTCGTCTTCAATTACAGTATCGCTACCATTCATCATCTATACATAAAGTTTTTGCTTCTTTGAGTAATTCAATATCGCTTTCGTATCCTCATCAAATCTACTGAAAATCCTTCTCTTTTTACACTCAAGAATGCGGTCATGGGGAATTCCAACAGCTGTATAGACTATTGTCAACAACACGAATCTCAGAATATGGCTTGCCGAGTACACTTCATCATATGTTGGCTCAACATACTTGCAGGGATTGTAATGGGTGAAATAATTCCGCATATTAGAAAATCCTTTTGCATAATCCACTATGTTTGGTTCGATCAATTCAAGAGCACCATTGTATTCTTTCAATATATCTTGATATCTATGTATGAGCTTTGTTTCTTTATTTTTGCTTTTGTTGTTTGGATCATTTTTTGCTATTTCCTTTGCTTGTTTATTTCTAAACGCATTAGAATAGACTTCAATCGCTTGCGACAAGTTTAGGAAACCATTCACTCTTGTTGAACGATTACAAATTATCTCATAGAATAAATTTGGGATAGGATTTGCGCTTTCATAGAGAGTAAGCCAGGCACCCCATACTTTTTGAAACTGATTCTCAAAGGCAGATGTCCCAATAAGAAACGGTTCATTGACCGCCGGAATATCCTCTTTATAGTTCAGCCACAAGTCGTAAACATTGTCATCACCATCAATTTCAAAGGTGATATCTCCAAATGAAATATACCCATTTCTAAAGAAAGAGAATAGACTTCTTGCCGCAGAAACTTTTGCAACAGCATCCATAATAGACAATGGATCGGTAAAAGAATATTCGACTAAGGAAATAATGTTATGCTTAAAGAAATCGACAGCCCACTGTAATCCGAAAGTTTGATAAATCTGTATTACTCCGTATTTATCTTTGGCGACTATCGGATTCGGAAAAGTATAGTTCAACACACTTGGATTATCTTTTGTAATACCCACATTAGGTTTCAAAGGAGATGTCCCGGAAAACATATAATTCAAATCCGAAGT
>CANRIN010000023.1 GCA_947630675.1 uncultured Clostridia bacterium
GGCCGTTGTACTGTGCCCACGCGATTATGTCCTCCTCGCGGACGCAGTAGAGCGGCCTTATCAGCGTCATGCCCGGGAAGTTCGTGCTGTGCAGCTTCGGGAGCATCCCCTGAAGCTGCCCGCCGTAAAGCATGCTTATCAGCGGCGTCTCTATCACGTCGTTCAGGTGGTGGCCGAGCGCTATCTTGTTGCAGCCGAGCTCCTGCGCCCGGCTGTAGAGAAAGCCGCGCCGCATCCGCGCGCAGAGGTAGCAGGGCGACTCGCCCGCACTTTTCGTCACCTCGAAGATGTTCGACTCGAACACGGTTATCGGAACGCGCAGACGGCGCGCGTTCTGCTCTATCTTCTCGCGGTTCCGGGCGTTGTAGCCGGGGTCCATGACGAGGAACACGAGCCCGAACGGCACGTCGCTGTGCCGCGAAAGCTCCTGCATGAGCTTTGCCATGAGCATCGAGTCCTTCCCGCCGGAGATGCAGACCGCTATGCGGTCGCCCTCCTCGACGAGCTTATATCGCTTCACCGCCGCTATGAACGGGTTCCACAGCTCACGGCGGAACTTCTTTATGATGCTCCGCTCTATCTGCTGCCAGTCCTCGAGCACCCTGCTCATGCCTTATCCTCCCCGCAAATCGTTCCGCCGCCCAAAACGGCGTCGCCGTCGTACAGGACGAGCGCCTGTCCCGGCGTCACCGCGCGCTGCGGCTCGTCAAACTCGAGCCGGACGCCGCGCGCCGTCGGATACGCCGTCGCCTCCTGCTCGCGCTGGCTGTAGCGCGTCTTCGCGCGGACGCGCATCGGCGCGTCAAGCCCCGCTGCCGACACCCAGTTCATATCGCGCGCAAAGACCGTCCGGCGGAACAGCAGCTCCTCCGGGCCTACCCTTACAATATTATTTTCCATGTCCTTGTCGTAGACGTATATCCTGTCCCCAGCGGCGATGCCGAGCCCGCGCCGCTGCCCGAGGGTGTAGCGCAGGGCTCCCCTGTGCCGCCCGAGAACGCACCCGTCCGGCGCGACGAAGTCGCCCTCGGGGCAGCGCCGCCCGGTGAAGCGCTCGATAAACGCGCCGTAGTCGCCGTCCGGGACGAAGCATATATCCTGGCTGTCCCGCTTCTTCGCGCTCGCAAAGCCGCATTTCTCCGCTATCTCGCGCACTTCGCTCTTGGTCATGCCGCCGAGCGGGAAGCGTATCCGCGAAAGCTGCTCCTGCGTGAGGCTGTACAGGAAGTAGCTCTGGTCCTTTACGGGGTCGAGACCCTTCTTCAGGACAAAACGGCCGCTCTCCGCGTCGCGCTCGATGCGGGCGTAGTGCCCGCTCGCGACGCAGTCGAAGCCGTTTTCCGCGGCGTACTCGACGAGGCGCCCAAACTTCATGTATCGGTTGCAGTCGATGCAGGGATTCGGCGTCTCGCCCGCCTCGTACACCCGCACGAACTTCTCGATTATCTCGCGGCGGAACTCCGCCTCGCAGTCGAGCACCCGATAGGGCATGTCCAGCTCAAACGCCACCTCCGCGGCGGCGTCTATGTCCTCCTCCGAGCAGCAGGTGCGGCCGTGCGTCCCGGCGGTCTCCGTGCGCGTGAGGCGTAGCGTCACGCCCTCGCACTCATAGCCCGCCTCCCGCATGAGATAGGCCGCGACCGAGCTGTCCACCCCGCCGCTCATCGCTATGAGCGCGCGTCTCTTTTCAGACATTATCTCTCCCCTAAAGCCGTGGTTTTTTCGTGAGAACTTCGTAACATTCGTCGAACGCGGCGAGGAATCCGTCTATCTCCGCGTCGGTCGTGAGATGGCTGAGACTTATCCGGAAGCTCGAAAGCGCCCTCCGGCTGTCCCCCGTCACCGCGAGCACCTCGCGGGAGGGAAGCCCGTCCGACGCGCACGCACTCTTTACCGACACGCAGACGCCGCGCTCGTCGAGCGCCCGCTGCATCCGCGTTCCCTTCACGCCCTCGACGCTGACGTTCAGGATGTGCGGCACGGCGTCCTCCGGGCTGTTCACACGGAGGAGCGGGTAACGCATGAGCTCCGAGCGCAGGCGCGCATTCAGCGCGGCGACGCGCTCCCGGCGCGCGGAAAGCTCTTCGAGCGCCGACCTCAGCGCAGGCACAGTCGACGCGGCGAGGGCCACCGCCGGAGTCCCGCTCCTGTACGCGGTCGTGCTCTCTCCGCCGTCCATCTGCGGCTCGAGCTCCGCTCCGTATCGCTTATACAACACGCCGACGCCGCCGAGACCGTAGAACTTGTGCGGTGCAAAGCTCACCGTGTCCGCGAGGCGGAAGTCGAGCCCGACCTTTCCCACCGCCTGCGCCGCGTCCACATGCAGACGGCATCCGGGGCGCCGCCGGACTATCCCGCTTATCTCCGCTATCGGCTGCACCGCGCCGAGCTCGCTTGACACGGCGCTCACCGCCACGAGCGCCGTGTCCGGGCGGATCATGCGCTCAAGCGCGTCAAGGTCTATCCTCCCGTCGCGCCCTATCGCCGCAAGCTCCACTTCCCTGCCGCACCTTTCGAGAGCGGCAAGGGATGCGCTCACCGAGGAGTGTTCCATGGCCGTACTCACTATATGCCGCCCCGTGCGCCGGTTCGCGAGGGCGAAGCCCTTCACCGCGAGGTTGTTTGACTCGGTCGCGCCGGACGTGAAGATTATCTCCGACGGGTCTACGCCAAGCAGCGCCGCTATGTCCGAGACGGCGCAGCTCATCTCCGCGCGCGCCGCGTATCCCGCGGCATGGCGCGCGTTCGCGCTGCCGAGTATCCCCGCCGCCTCGCAGAAGCGCGCGAGCACATCGCGGCTCGCCGGCGTATCCGCGCAGTAGTCGAGGTATATCATCTGCCGTCCCCGCCGAATCCCGAGAGGTCGCGCACGACCTCCGCCGCCATGATGAGCCCCGCCGCGGCGGGGACGAACGCGTTCGAGCCGGGCGTCGCGCGCTTTTGGTGCGCCGTCGGCTCCTCCGCGTCTCCGGAGGATGCGCGCGGCGTCATCGCCGGCTCCTTGGAATAGACGACCTTCAGGTGTTCTATGCCGCGCCTGCGGCACTCGCTCCGCATGACGCGCGCGAGCGGACAGACCGAAGTCTCGTATATGTCCGCCACCTCGAGGCGCATGGGGTCCATCTTGTTGCCGGCGCCCATGCAGCAGATTATCGGCACGCCCGCCGCCTTCGCCTGCGTGACGAGGGCGAGCTTGCCCGCGACCGTGTCTATCGCGTCGACGACGTAGTCGTACAGTGTGAAGTCAAACTCTCCGGCGGTCTCGGGCAGATAGAAGCACCGGTGCGCGTTCACCCGTATGTCCGGGTCGATATCGTGTATCCTCCGCGCCGCCGCCTCGACCTTCGGCACACCTACGGTCGAGTGGGTCGCGATTATCTGACGGTTGAGATTGGAGAGCGACACTACATCGTCGTCCACTATGTCGAGCGTACCGATTCCGCTCCGTACAAGCGCCTCGACGGCGTAACCGCCGACGCCGCCGACGCCGAACACCGCGACGCGCGCGCGGCGCAGCCGCTCCATCCCCTCGTCACCGAGCAGGAGCCTCGTGCGAGCATATTGATCCTGCATCCGACCGCCTCCCGAGTTTGTCTATGCGTTATTTCAGTGACAGGCCGCTGCCCGTCATCGTCTCGCGGCGCGGAGCTGTGTGCGCCACCTGCTTTTCAGATAGTCCCCGTACTCCCCGCGCGGCGCGAGTACGAGCCCCGTCCGGCTTGCGACAGCCTCCGCCGCTGTCGGTATGCTCATGCCGTCGGTGTTGATGTATCCCTCGAACGGCGGCCGCGTGAGCGCGCGCAGACACTCGTCCGCGCGCCGCGCCGCCCAAGACCACGGCATTTCGAGCCGTGAGCGCTGACGCCGCCTCAGCTCGCGCGCGGATACGCCGAGCACGACGTGGCGGACGTCTATCCCCTCCGCGCGGAGACCGCCTATCAGCTCCGCGTAGTGGCGCGGGTCCGTAAGCGTCATCGGGACCAGTATCACCTTCCGCGTGGACGCGGCGAGCGCCGTGAGTGCGCGGAGGTTCAGCTCGCGCCAGACGGGGTCGTCCCGAAAGTCGGGGTACTTTTTCTGCCGCACGCGCGGCGCTCCGCGCCGGAGGGCATACCCCACGTCCTCCGGGTCGTAGACGACGGAGTCCGGGAGGCGGCGGTGGATCTCACCCGCCGTCAGCGTCTTTCCCGCGCCGAAGGCGCCGTTTATCCATACTATCATTCTGTCTCTCCCCGGCCGCGCGCCCGCGCTCTATTTCATCAGATAGGCGCGGCAGGGCGCGCCCTCGCACCGTCCGAGATACATCGGCGCGGCGCTGAGGAAGTATTTCCCCTCCTCGACCCCGCGCAGGACGGCGCCCTCGAGCAGGACGAGCCCCGCACCGAGAAGGATGTGGTGCACCGTCTCCTGAGTCTCTCCCCAGCCGACGGTCTGGCTCTCGTTCCCGTAGAGCTTTATCCCGGCCGAGGCGAACACCTCCGCGCCCTCCGGCGTTAGCGTAGCCGCGCCCGCTATCAGTATGCGCTCCGCCGCGCCGGCCGCGCGCGCCGCCGCGAGTATCCTCTCCGCGTCACGCGCGAGGACGTCCCCGTCGTGGCGGGCGACGCAGCAGTCGCCGACAAACGGCTCTATGCCGACCTCGCCGATGCTCTTTCCGCCCCGGATGAAATGGAGCGGCGCGTCTACATGCGTGCCGTTGTGGGCGCACATCGAAAACTCGGTGAGGTTGCAGAAGTCCCCGTTTTCAAAGCTGCGGACGAGCCGCGCCGACGGCGCCGGGTCCCCCGGAAAGACCTTACATTCAAATATGTTCTGAGTGATGTCGATAAGCATGCCGTTTTCTCCCTCCGTGTGTTTTGCGCCGACGTGCGCCTACTTTATGCCGAGCTCCTCGAGCGTGCCCGCGACCGACTTTGCCACCGCGCCGTCCTCAAACGGGAGCAGGAGTCCGACCGAGCGGAGAAGCTCAAAGTACCCCTTCGTGCCGCCGAGCCGGCAGAGGGAGAGGTAGCGCTGCCACGCGGACGCGCGGTCGCGCTTCATCTCGTCGTAGAGCTGGAAGGTACAGACCTGCGCGAGGGCGTAGTCCACATAGTAGAACGGGTAGAGGAAGATGTGCTGCTTCTGCATCCAGAAGCCGCCGCCCTCCAGGAATTCGTTCCTGTCATAGTCGCGCCAGGGCATATACTTCCGCTCGAGAGAGCGCCATACCCCGCGGCGCTCCGCCGCGCTCATGTCGGGGTGCGCATAGACCTCGTGCTGGAACTCGTCGACCGACACCATGTAGGGTATCACGCTGAGAGCGTCCGCGAGGTGCGCATAGCGGTACTTGTCCGCATTCTCTCCGAAGAACTTCTCCATCCACGGGTAGGTGAAGAACTCCATCGACATCGAATGTATCTCGTTTATCTCGCTCGTGGAGCCCTGAAGCGCGCCTATCGGTATGCTCCTCTCCGCGAGATATGCCTGGAACGCATGCCCCGCCTCGTGGGTGAGGACGTCCGCATCGGCGGAGGTGCCGTTGAAGTTGGAGAAGATGAACGGCGCCTTGTACTCCGGGAAGGAAGTGCAGTAGCCGCCGAGGTGCTTTCCCGGTCGGGTCTCGAGGTCAAAGAGCTCGTAGTCCGCCATGAAGTCGAAGAACTCCTTCGTCTCGGGTGAAAGCTCGGAGTACATCTCTCTCGCCGCCGAGACCATATAGTCCTTGCCGCCTATCGGGTCGGCGTTCCCCTCCGGGTAGACGAGCGCCTCGTCGTAGTAGTGCAGCCTGTCGACGCCGAGGCGCTTCCGCTGCTCCTCAAAGAGCTTCGCGACGGCGGGGGTTATCACCTCGCGCACCTGCTCACGGAACTTCTTCACCTGCTCCGGGGTGTAGTCGAGGCGGCCCATGTTGCGGTAGGCGAGCTCGGTGTAGCTCGCAAAGCCCAGCTTCTCCGCCATGCGCAGGCGGACCGCTATCAGCTTGTCGTAGAGCCCGTCGAGCCCGTCGGCAATGCTCTCGTAGAGAGCCGCCCATTTCTCGAACGCTTCCTTCCGCTCCTCGCGGTCGGTGCTCTGCATGTGCTTTAAAAGGCCGTAAAAGTTGCAGGTCTCGCCGCGGAAATCGGTCGTGCAGGAGGCGGCGAGCTTTGAATACTCGGTCGTGAGCTCGGACTCCTCCACGAGCTCCGGGATCATCCGCTCGTCCTGCGTCCTGAGCTCGTTTTCCAAAAGCTTTATGAAGTGGCTGCCGTACTCCCGCTCGAAGTCCGCGCGGAACGGGCCGTTCACTATCGCCTCGTTCAGTGCCTTGCCCGCCGGGATGAGGTTCGGCAGGTTCTCGTTCATGAACTGCATCTCCGCCGCATAGAACTCATCGGTGGTGTCCATCGTATTCCGGACGTAGACAAGCGACGAGAGCGTGGAGAGGTGGGTGTCAAGCTTCTCCGCCGCGAGGAACGCGGCCTTCGCCTCGTCGTAGCTCTTCGCGCCTCGGAGTGCCGAGAGAAGCCCTTCATATTCTTTTACCGCCGCATCAATGTCCGGGCGGCTGTACGGAAGCTCGCTGAATTTCTGCATAGGGATTACCTCTCATTATCGTTGTTGTCGCGGCGCTCCGCCGCGCATCGCATCTGTAATGTTATTATAGCACATACTTGCCGGATTTGCCAGATATGACCGCAGCATGCGCGCAAAAAAGCGCCTCACCCGTCCGCTCGGGCGGGTGAGGCGCTTCTAGGGTCGATACTTCTTTCGCGGGGGAGGGGTGTGTCAGTCCTCGTCCGGCTGCTGCCCGTCGTGGGCGAGCCACTTGCAGTCGGTGACGTCCATATCCGTAAACACCGCCCTGAACGACGAGTCCTCCGGGCTGCACGCGTACACTCCGAAGGTCACCTCTCCCACGGCGTCCCACATGTGGCAGACGCGCATCTGCGAGAAGTGTTCACCGTCCCGCGAGCACTCGATGCAGAAGTCGTCCTCGCGGCGGCTCAGGCGGTACCACATGGATTTTATCGAGGCGTCCACGGCGGTGGTCGCCCAATCGGAGTAGCCGTGGTTTGTCGCCACGCTCCCGAGGTGCTGGAACTCCTCGTTCTCGTACTCTATCGAGCCCTTGAGCCAGTTCTCGCTGTTCAGGTACATGACGACGCCGCACTGGTCAAAGCGGTGCTTGCTCTCAAACTCGGTCTTTACGACAAAGGAGAAAAACTTCTCGTTCGTCCGCATTTGGAGCACCGGCGCGCTGTCGTTTCTGAAGTGGTAGTATGTGCGCTGCCACAGGTCGGTGTGCGGTTCGGTCACTATCTCGATACGTCCGTCCTCTATCGAGAAGGAGTGCGGCGCTCTCGTCCACTCCAGCTTGTTCACGTCAAACATATATCTTCCTCCGTCGCTCACGATTTTGCGCGCGGCACTCCGCCGCGCCCGTGTGAACAGTATAGCATGAGGCGCGGGGTTTATCAAGAGGGAGGGGACAGCTGCCGGATTTTCGTTTGCAATTTGCGGCTTTATGCGATATAATCAATATAATGTTTTTCTGCCGCACGCGCGGTCAGAGCAGTCAGGAGGAACGAACAATGTCTTGCATACCCGAAGGCTACAAAAGCATCCTCGGCGCTTACGACACTCAGAAGGCCATCGGCCTGCTCAAGCGGCTCTTTGAGGACAACCTCTCCGCCGCGCTCGACCTGCACCGCGTCTCCGCGCCGCTGTTCGTGGAGGCTGAGACCGGCCTCAATGACGACCTCAACGGCGTCGAGCGTCCGGTCGGCTTCGACATAAAGTACACCGGCACGTCGGCGCAGGTGGTGCAGTCGCTCGCGAAGTGGAAGCGCATGGCGCTCCACCTCTACGGCTTCTACCCCGGCAAGGGGCTCTACACCGACATGAACGCCATACGGCGCGACGAGGAGGTGCTTGACAACCTCCACTCGATATACGTCGACCAGTGGGACTGGGAGAAGGTCATAACCGAGAAGGACAGGACGCTCGACTATCTCAAATCGACCGTCATGGACATCGTGAAGGCCGTCTGCGATACGCAGGCCACCGTGCAGGCTATATATCCGAAGCTCGCGCAGACCGGCACGCTCGAGCGCCGGGTGAAGTTCATCACGGCGCAGGAGCTCGAGGATATGTACCCCGACCTCACGCCGAGGGAGCGCGAGAACATCATCGCAAAGGAACATAAGACCGTCTTTGTCATAGGCATCGGCGGGAAGCTGCGCTCCGGCCGTCCGCACGACGGGCGCGCGCCGGACTACGACGACTGGAGCATGAACGGCGACATAATCTTCTGGAACGACCTGCTCGGCTGCGCGTTCGAGCTCAGCAGCATGGGCATCCGCGTCGACCCGGAGAGCCTCGACCGCCAGCTCACCGAGTCCGGCTGCGACGACCGCCGGAAGCTGCAGTTCCACCGGATGCTCCTCGCGGGCGAGCTCCCGCTTACGATAGGCGGCGGCATAGGGCAGTCGCGTCTTGCGATGCTCCTTCTCGGAAAGGCGCACATCGGCGAGGTGCAGACGTCTGTGTGGCCGGCGGAGATACGCCGGGAGTGCGGAGAGAAGGGAGTCATGCTGCTATAAGTCGCCGGAAATCGCAGTCGCGCGTAAACGCGCTCCTTTACCAATTTCCGGCGAACCGCCGGACAGAGCGAAGCTCTGCCGGCGGCAGCGCTGCGCTCTGCTCCTTGCGCCTGCGGCGCTTCGAAGCGCGCTCCGCGAGAAGTATTTTTCCCGACGTACACGCCGTCGGAAAAAAATAATTGGACTTATTCGCCGCCTACGGCGGCGAACTCTGCGAGGCATAAAAGAGCACCCGATTTCCTGTGAAATCGGGTGCTCTTTTTGTTGTTTGTTTTCATGCAAGTCAGGCTTCGCGGTCGCGGCGTTTGCGCACGGTGGGGAAGTTTTCGACTATCTCGCGGTAGCGGAAGCAGTGCTCCGAGTGGTCGTTTATCATCCCGCACGCCTGAAGGTGAGAGTAGACCGTCACCGAGCCGAGGAATTTGAAGCCTCTCTTTTTCAGCTCGCGGCTTATGTCGTCCGAGAGGCCGTTGCGCGCTACAGGCGCGGCGTTCTCCCTGCCGTGGCCGATGTAGCAGACGGTCTTCCCGCCGGTGAAGCTCCACAGCCAGTCGCTGAAAGTGCCGTACTCCCGGCGCACCTCAAGGAAGCGCTGAGCGTTGTTGATTATCGCCTCTATCTTCCGGCGGGACTTTATCATCCCCTCCGCCGACATTATCCGCTCTATGTCGCGCTCGCCGTAGCGCGCTATCTTCTCGAAGTCGAAGCCGTCGAAGCACTCGCGGAATATCTCACGCTTCTTTATCATCATCGTCCAGTTCAGCCCGCACTGCATCACCTCGAGGGAGAGAAACTCGAACTGCGCGCGGTCGTCGTGCAGCGGCGTTCCCCACTCCTCGTCGTGATACTTTTCCATCTTGTCGTAGCCGAGACACCATCCGCAGCGATCCATATCGCACCCCTCCCGTGTGTCCGGACGGCGGCGTACAAGCGCCGCGCACCCTCTTTATCTGTGGGAAACGTCTCCCGTATAAGTTGATTATATCCCGAACCCGGCTCGTTTGCAACAGTGAGATCCGGCTTTGACGTATTCTGCTCAGTCGTGCGGAAGGGCGCTCCGAGGGCCGCCGCATGCGCAAAGAGAGAGGATTTGGCGTTAATAAATTGTTAACAGTCAGATAACACATTGTCCAAAAGCCCGGGCTAAAATAGTAATCGAAAAAAGAGAGAAGGTGGTTCCGATGGGCACACAGCAAAAGGCGGCAGACGCGTCAGGACGCGAGGTCCTGCGGGCCGCCGGCACCGATTCCCGATCTACCCCATCGGCATAATAAACAGAAGGGCAGACATAATAACTACAAACGAATTTTTCAGGAGGTATTTATTATGTTTGAACTCAGACCGTATCGCAGGCACAACAACGAGATAGCTTACAACCCGTTCCGCGAGATGGAAGACCTTGAGAGAAGGTTCTTCGAGGAGCCGTTTGCCGACTTCTTCCGCAGCGGCGACATCGCGGAGTTCAAGACCGACATCACCGACGAGGGCGACAGCTATGTCCTCGAGGCTGACCTCCCCGGCTTTGACAAAAAGGATATCCACCTCGACATCAGCGACGGCACGCTCACCATCAACGCCGAGCGTCACTCGGAGCACGAGCAGAAGGATAAGAAGCAGAAGTACGTCCGCGTGGAGCGCTCCTACGGAAAGTACAGCCGCCGGTTCGACGTATCCGCCATCGACACCGAAAAGATAAAGGCGAAGTATGACAACGGCGTCCTCCGTCTGACCCTGCCGAAGAAGCAGGTCGAGCTTCCCGAGGCAAAGCACCTCGAAATAGAGTAAGCATTGGATCTCACGGCTGCAAAACGGTAAAAATCGGGACGGTGCAGAAGCACCGTCCCTTTTTTATACTCCGAAATATGTGCGTCAGTTCTGCCGGTTTGCGCGGATTATCTCGCTGAGCGTGATATTGGGGTTTCTGTAACGCGCGTTCGGATTAGGCTCCTTGACCGTCGCGAACTGTATCGCCTTTGTCGGACAGGCCTGTATGCAGGCCATGCAGTTGACGCAGTTCGTGTAGTCATGGACGGGCTTACCGTCCTCGAGATGCACACAGCCCATGGGGCAGACTCTTGTGCAGGTGCCACAGCCTATGCAGGCTTCGGTCACGCGGTACAGCGGGAACGAATACATCGGTCCGTGCTCTTTTACCATGTGAGTATACCCCATGTAAAAATCGGTCTCATCCTTGGGTGCGGGCTGTATGAAGCTCTTTTCTGCGTCTATGTCTGCCTTGATCTGCGCGATATGCTCGTCCACCTTCTTTTCGGGGTCGATGCTCCGCTGCTGATCCATGTCGAATACGATGATCGCGTTGTCAAACATTATTATCGTATTTATGTAGTTTGCGTCCCTGCCGATGCTTTTCAGGAAATCTCTCGTCCGCTCGGCTACGCCGCCGTGATGGCACCCGTATGTGATGACTACATAAAAGTAGTCCGTTTCAAATTCCGACTCGCGGATAAAGCGTTTCACAAGCTCCGGCATCTCAAACTCAAAGAGAGGGCAGACAATGCCTATCTTGTCCGCTTTATAGTGCCGATTTGTTTTGTTCAGCTCCTGCGGAATACTTATCAGCTCATCGTCGAGATGCTTTGCAACATAGAGGCTGTTACCGGTCGAAGTAAAATAGAAAACCATCGTTCACGTTCTCCTTTGTTAAAGTATCTTGTGGATGCTGTGATTTGGGAGCCGTCCGGCTCCGCTCACGCCATCTCGCGGAGCGCCCAGTCGGGGTCGCGGAAGAGCGCGCGGCCGACGCCGATCATGTCCGCCGCGCCGCGCTCGAGCAGCGCTTCCGCCTCGGACGCCCTCGTGACGCCGCCGGTCATCAGCACCGGGACGTTCACGGCGCGCTTCACCTCTGTGCTCATGTCGCTGAAATATCCCGGCTCGCGGTACCCGTCCGGGCGGATGTAGCCGCAGAAGCCGCCGCTGAGGTCTATCATGTCGGCTCCTGCCTCCGCAAGGAGGACGCTCGCCTCGACGCTGTCCTCTATCGTGCTGCCGCCCTCGGTGTAGTCGCATCCGCCGAGCCGCACGGCTATCGGGAAGTCCGCACCGACGGCGGCGCGCACCTTCCGTATCGTCTCGACGTGGATGCGCACGCGCCCGGCGACGCTCCCGCCGTACTCGTCGGTGCGGCGGTTGGTGAGCGGAGAGTAGAACTGATTGAGAAGGTAGCCGTGCGCCGAGTGTATCTCCACCCCGTCGTAGCCCGCGTTTTTCGCGCGGAGCGCTGCCGCGGCGAACTGTTCCTCTATCTCCGCTATCCCGTCCGGGGTGAGAGCGCGCGGGAGTATGACCCCGCCGTCGCGTGTCCTGCGCTCGACCGCGCTCGCGCTCACCGGCGCGACGCCGGTGAACTGCTCGGGCGCGGCGCTCCCCGCATGGTTTATCTGCGCGAACACCTTCGTGCCCGCGGCGTGGAGCGCCGAGGTTATCAGGCGGTGCGCCTCCGCTTCCTCGTCCGAAGCGAGCGAGATCTGCATCGGTCCCGCCTGACCCTCGAACGAGATACGGCTGTGCTCGGTTATGACGAGCCCGACGGCGCCGCCCGCCGCGCGGCGGGCGTAGTGCTCCGCGAGCTCCGGACCGATGCTGCCGTCCGGCGTCTTTCCGGTCTGCATAGGCGGCATGACTAGGCGGTTCGCGAGCCGCACCCCGCCGACCTCTATCGGTGTTTTAAGCATCATACCGTCCTCCTACCTGTCCTCTCCGCAGCATTCGTTCTTCTGCTTCTGGAGCATGAAAATGAGATAGTCGAGGCAGTCGAGCCGCTTCTGCTCGCGGTGAAGGTCTTCGAGAAGCTCCGCGCGGTGCTGCCGCAGCTTTCGTATGCCGTCGCAGAGCTTTCCCGCACGGCAGCACTCGGCTATGTCCTCGGTCAGCTTTTCGCAGCACCCGGCGTCGCGCAGGATGCGCTCCATGTCCTCGTCAGTGAACCTGTTATCCATACCGCCGCCTCCCTCATCTCGCCCGACAGTTCTCCGTTTCGGACGAAATACCGTTCGTTTATAATCGCCCCGCGCCGCACGACGCGGGGCGTGTATTTTCTCTGTTGTTCCTGTCCGGGACGGTGCGGCGAGCTGAACCTATCGAGCAGTTACCCGTACACCGAGTGCCTCTCCGCCCCGCGGCCATTTCTTTCACGCGCAGTTACGCGGCTTTCTGTCTGAAGCCGCGTTCAGCACGGCAGCTGTTTTTAGATTTGGAGTCAGGGCATTCAATGCTCCGGCTTCTGTCCGAACAGTAGAACATGGCCAATATCTGTTTTGCCCTCTCCATACGGTCATCTTTAGTATTGTTATTTGTATTGTTAAAGGTGTACATCGTTTCTCCCTCCTTGCTTTGTCCTGTATAGTTTTTCTTGTGTCGGGACCGTCGAGCAGCTTCTCCCGCGTCAAAGGTTTAGAGAAGCCCCTTGTCCTCGCCGACGAAGCTGCTCTCCTTCCCGAACGTTATTCCGTACTAAGTATGCTCCGAACGGATGCCCCGGCTCACTCGGGCTTGACGGTGATGTCGACGCCGAAGTACTTCATGCTGAGCTCGGTGAGGGTGCCGTCCTCGCGGAGCTCGGAGATGGCGGTGTTTATCGCCGCGCGGAGCGACTCGGTGTCGTCGCTCTTGCGCATCGGGATGGCTATATCCGCGACATCGTAGTTGTAGCAGGCGACCTTGACCGGGCTATCCGGGTGAACGCTGATATAGTCGAGGTAGCTGCCCTCGGCGTTGAGGGTCGCGTCGATGCGTCCCTGGAGCAGAAGCTCTATCGTCTGGTTGAAGTCGTCAACGCCGGTGACGGTCGCGCCGTAGCCCTCGGCTATCTCGGCGTAGGTGCTCGAGATGGTGTTCGCGGTGCTCTTGCCCGCGAGGTCCTCCATCTTCGTGATGCTGTCGTCGTCCTCGCGGACTATGACGGCGGTGCGGTCGTAGCAGTACGGGTCGGAGAAGCTGTACGACTCCCTGCGCTCGTCGGTGACGCCGACGCCGTTTACCATGATGTCATAGCGGCCGCCCTCGATACCCTCGAGAAGTCCGTCCCAGACGCCCTCCTCGTAGACCGGCTCGACTCCGAGCTTCTCGGCTATCGCCGCGCCGACCTCGACGTCGAAGCCGACAAGGTTGTCCTCCTCGTCGTGATAGGTCCACGGGCTCCATGTGCCTTCCATGGCGATGATGATGGTGCCGCGCTCCTGGATCTGCGCGAGGAGGTCGCTTCCGCCGGCCTCTCCCGAGGGCTGGGCGGAGGTCTCCGTGCCGCCGCCGCAGCCGGCAAACAGCGAGAGCATCATCACAAGCGCCAGAACGAGCGCAAAAATACGGCTTTTCTTCATAACAAATTACTCCTTTGCCTGGTTTTCTTTTTTCCCCGCCTCACCGGCCATCGTTGTGCCGATGCTCCTGAGGAACGCCTTCGTCCTCTCCTCCTTCGGGTTCTCGAAGAACTCCTTGGACGAGCCGGACTCGGCTACAACACCGTCCTCCATGAATATCACCCTGTTCGATACCGTGCGCGCAAAGCCCATCTCGTGGGTGACGACGAGCATCGTCATCCCGTCCTCCGCGAGGCGGCGCATGACGGCGAGCACCTCGACCGTGAGCTCCGGGTCGAGAGCGGACGTTGGCTCGTCAAAGTAGATTATCTCCGGCTCGGGCGCTATTGCGCGCGCTATCGCGACGCGCTGCTGCTGTCCGCCGGAGAGCTGGTCGGGATAGTAGTCGTACCTGTCCGACAGCCCCACTCTGTCAAGCGCGCGGCGGCCGACGTCCCGCGCCTGCGCCTTCGGCATTTTGTGGCCCAGTATCAGCCCTTCGGTGACGTTCTCAAGGGCGGTCTTGTTTGAAAAGAGATTGTAGTTCTGGAACACGAACGCGGTCTTTTTCCTGAGCCGCGCTATGTCCCGCTTGGAGACATGGCCGAGCTCGAAGCTCTCGCCGTCAAAGACGAGCGTGCCCGCATCGGCCGTCTCGAGGAAGTTGATGCAGCGGAGCAGCGTCGTCTTGCCCGAGCCGGAGGGGCCGAGTATCGCGACGACGTCGCCGCGCTCGACCGAGAGGTCGACCCCGCGCAGAACGTCGAGCGTCCCGAATCCCTTGGTTACTCCCTTCACTTCAAGCATCGGCATTTTCATTCCTCCTCCGCTTTACGCGGTGCGTGCTGAGCCGGCGTTCGCCCCTGCCCTGGAGCCATGTGAGTATCGTCGAGAACGCCAGATATATCAGCCCGACCTCTATGTACAGCACAAGCGGCTCGTATGTCCGCGCGACTATCTGCTTTGTCTTTTGCAGCATCTCCATGACGGTTATGTTTGCCGCAAGCGACGTGTCCTTGAGCATTGATATAAGCGAGTTCGAGAGCGTCGGGAACGCCGTCTTCATCGCCTGCGGGAGCACGATGCGCCGCATTATCTGGATATAGGAGAGGCCGGTGCAGTAGCCCGCCTCGACCTGCCCCACCGGCACCGATTCGAGCGCGGCGCGTATCGTCTCCGCACAGTAGGCCGCGTAGTTGAGGCCGATGACGGCTATCGCCGCGACCACCTCGTGAATGACTATGCCGACCCTCGGCAGCCCGTAGTAGACTATGAAGAGCTGGACGAGCAGCGGCGTGCCGCGGAATATCCATATATAGAACCGCGCGAACTGCCGCAGCCCCGGCACCTTCGCGTACTGCACCATCGCGAGCACCAGCGCCACGACCATGCAGAGCGAGAACGCCGCTATCGTCAGCGGTATCGTCATGCACAGGCCGGGAATGAGTATATCGTCAAAGGATTGGGCAAAGACTTGCCATGCGTGTGCGTCCATAAGTTTTTCATCCTCTCGCGGGAGTTCCTTCCCGCGCCGCGGAGCGCGCGGCGCGGCGTCCCCTTGTTCCGGGGATTATTATAGCCCGCTTTCCGTAATATAGCAAATACTTATATTAAATATTTAGCTATACTTGACAAGCATATCTGCATTTGCTATACTGCGGACGGGTGATAGAAATGGAACTGAGAGTTTTGCAGTATTTCCTCGCGGTGACGCGCGAGGAGTCGATACTCGGGGCGGCAAAGTCGCTGCATCTGTCGCAGCCGACGCTCTCGCGCCAGCTCCACGAGCTGGAGGAGGAGCTCGGAAAGCCGCTCTTCATCCGCTCGAACAGAAAAATAGCCCTCACCGAGGAGGGCATGATGCTCCGCAAGCGCGCGGAGGAGATATTGGAGCTCGTTCACCGTGCGGAGGACGAGATAGCGCTTTCGGACGAGCACCTCGCGGGCGACGTCACGATAGGCGCGGCGGAGGCTGAGGGCGTGCGCTTCCTCGCGCACGCCGCCGAGAGGATGCGGGACGAGTATCCGCTCGTCCGCTTCCATGTGATAAGCGGAGACAGCGCGGCGGTGCTCGAGGACCTTGACCGCGGTCTTGTGGACTTCGGGTTCGTGCTCGGCGAGGCGGACGCCTCCAAGTATGAGTCGATAGCGGCGCCGTACCGCCCAACCTTCGGCGTTCTCGTGCGGTCGGACGACCCGCTCGCGGCGCGAACGTCGGTCGCGCCGGAGGAGCTGTACGACCTCCCTGTCATAATCTCCCGCCAGATGCTCCGCACCGACGACCTGCGACGGATACTGCACTGCGGCGCGGAGCGGCTCAATATCGCCGCCACCTACAACCTTCTCCACAACGGCGCGATGCTGGTGGAGGAGGGGATGGGCTGCGCGGTCTGCCTCGAGGGCGTCGTGGACACCTCCGGCGCGCGGCCGCTGCGGTTCGTTCCGCTCTCGGAACAGCCCGAGCTGCGCGCGGCGGTGATATGGAAGAAGTACCGGGTATTCAGCCGCGCCGCGGAGCGCTTTCTGCTTGAGCTGAAGAACCGCGCGGCATCGGCCGCCGCCGGACCCGCGTGAGGCTCCGGTGCGCCTCGGCAGGCGATTTGCGCGCGGTATGCTTATGCTCTCCCCGGCAGCACGAGAGCGGCGCCCGCGGCGCGAACCGAAGTCGCCGCGGCGCGGGCTTCGCTTGCGGCGGAGACGAGCCGTCCTTGGGGGTATATGCGGATATAAAAAGGAGGACGCCGGGCGGCGTCCTCCTTTTTATTGTCTTCCGGAATCGCGCTCACAGCGCGGAGAACATTCCAATGATCTCGTCGCTCATGTCTACATAGCCGCTGCCAAGCGTTATCACGGCTATGGTCCTGCCGACCTTCCAGATGACCTGCGTCATATAGAAGTCGACATCGTCCGTCCTGGCGGTGCTCACGACGGCGGCATGCTCCCCGCCCGCGAAATTCACCGTCTCCACCGTGCTCACAGCGTCGCTGTAGCCTATTTCCGTGAGTGAATCCGCTGCGCCGTCCTTGCTGATGTCGGCGTAATCCTTCTCGCTGAGCGTGGCGGCGTACAGGTCGCCGATGTCCTCCAGGACGATGTTGACGGATACCAGCCCGCCCTGCTCGCTTATGTTGAAGATCATAGCCGAGCCGCGGTTTTTCATCAGGTCGGACATGTACTCCTCGGTGAATTCTTCCTCCGTCATACCATTGTTTGCGGCAAGGTCCGCCATGCCGTCGACCTCCCACGCGCTGTCATATTTGACCTGAAGGCCGAGGTACTCGTTTTTGTAGACGAAGTTGGCCGTGTCGTACTCGCCGAGTACCGACGCGCTCGCCGAGGGTTCCTCCGTCGGGGTTTCGGTCGGGTCTTCGGTAGGCTCGGGTATCTCGGTCGGGTCCTCTGTAGGCTCAGGCGTCTCGGTCGGGTTCTCAACAGGCGCTTCGAACGTGTCTTCGGCAGGAGCCTCGGTCGGCACCACGGACGGCTCCGAGGAAAGCGAGCTGCTCGGTATGACGGAACCGAGCCCGCCCGGCAGTCCCGCAATACCTCCGCATGCCGCAAACGACAGTATCATCGCGGCAGCCAAAAGCAGGGCAATAAGCTTCTTCATAAAAAATTTTCCCCCTACCCTGAATTGTATGCAAAATTCGGTTTGCACATTGTGTTGCCGTTCCGCCCAAAGGGCGGGGCAAAGCGGCATTAAATCAAGCATAACAGCCGCGACTATTATATCACACGTCTGTTATCTATGCAACACATCCTCCGTGCCGGGAAGCTGCTGCCCCAGCCGCGTTCTTATCCAGTAGTTTTTCATCTTGTAGCCGCGCTCAAAGGTGACCTCTCTTGCGCCCTCGCCCGGCCAGACGAAAGCGCGCGCCTCCTCCTCGCTTTCAAACTCCGCCTCGCCGTACATGAATTCGTGCTCCGAGCCGGAGTCGACCGTCGAACACTCCAGTTCACGTTCTCCGTATATGTAGCGGCGGTAGTCCTTGCGCACCGGCTCGCGGCCGATGAAGCGGACTATCTCGAGGTAGAATTCCTCGGTTATCGGGGTCTCTATCTCCTCGCGGGAGAGGTCGCCCTCGCCCTTCACGGTGAGCTTGCAGGAGACCTTGCCCTTCTCGGGACCTTCCAATGTCTCCGCGCGTCTCACCCGTATCTCCGGCGAGACCGAGAGGTACGCCTGCGTCACTGCGTCATGTGTAACGAGCGGCAGGTCCGGCAGGGCGGACAGAAGGAATTTGCGCTCTATTTCCATGAATGTGCCTCCTTTGCAAATTCGCACGTTTTCCCGTGACTATTGTACCACGGCCTGCGCGCGGCGGCAAGAGCGAAGCGACGGCGGCTTCTCCCCGTCCGGGCCTCAAAAAATTTGTTTGTTTGCACAAATTTTAGTGGCATTTTCCGAAATGTATGCTATAATTATGACATCACCCAAGCTATATTGCCTAAAAGGAGGAGTCGGATATATGAAAAGGATAGGCATACTTACGAGCGGAGGCGACTGCCAGGCGCTGAACGTCACGATGCGCGGCGTCGCGAAGGGTCTTTACAGCATCTACGGCAGGGAAGGGGTAGAAATCTTCGGCTTCATCGACGGATACAAGGGTCTCATGTATGAGGACTACCGGAAGATGACGCCCATTGACTTCTCCGGCCTGCTCACCGTCGGCGGCACGATACTCGGCTCGAGCCGCACACCGTTCAAGCTGATACGCGAACCGGACGAGAACGGCCTTGACAAGGTCGAGGCTATGAAGTACACCTACCGCCGTCTGCGGCTCGACTGCCTCGTCGTGCTCGGCGGCAACGGCAGCCAGAAGACCGCAAACCTCCTCTCGGAGGAAGGGCTGAACGTCATAGGCCTGCCGAAGACGATAGATAACGACCTCTGGGGCACCGACACGACCTTCGGCTTCCAGAGCGCCATCGCGGTCGCGACCGACGTCATAGACTGCATCCACACCACCGCGTCCTCCCACAACCGCATCTTCCTCGTGGAGATAATGGGCCACAAGGCGGGCTGGCTGACGCTGAACGCCGGCATCGCAGGCGGCGCGGACATCATTCTGATACCCGAGATACCGTATAACATCGACTCGGTCATAAAGAAGGTCGAGGAGCGCTCCCGCTCCGGCCACGGATTCACCATTCTCGCCGTCGCAGAGGGCGCCATCTCGCAGGAGGTCGCCGCGATGGACAAGAAGGATCGCAAGAAGGCTCTCGCAAAGATTGCCAAGGAATATCCGTCCGGCTCCTACGAGATAGCCGCCAGGATAACCGAGCGCACCGGCAAGGAGGTCCGCGTCACCGTTCCGGGCCACATGCAGCGCGGCGGCGTTCCGTGCGCGTATGACCGCGTACTGTCGAGCCGTCTCGGCACCACGGCGGCGCTCGAGATATCCAAGGGCAACTTCGGAAACCTCGTCGCCATCCACGACCACAAGATAATCACCGTCCCGCTCCAGGAGGTCGCGGGCAAGCTCAAGACCGTCGACCCCGCGGGCGACATCATCGAAGAGGCGCGCCTCCTCGGCATCAGCTTCGGAGACGATTAACGCGCTACGCGCGTCGGCGTGAAATGTGCTCGGGCAATAAATTGCCCTGCGCACCCTTTCGCGCCGAGACTTTCACTTGGAATTGCGCGGGCGCAATTCCAAGTGAAACTGTCGGATAGGGCAAAGCCCTACCGACAGCGGCGCTGCGCTACGCGCCTCGACGGCTTCGCCGTCTTCGACGCACGCTCCGCGAGAGGTATTTTCGGCGACGTACACGCCGCCGCCGAAAATGATTTGACTTTATTTCGCGCCTTTGGCGCGAAACTCTGCGAGGCTTCTTTTCCGCAAAATACGACTGCCTACGCAGCCCGCGGCTGCGTCTCGTTATAATGCGCTCAAAGTCGGGCAATATTTGCAAAGCAAATATTGCGGGCGAAAGCAGTAGAGTGTCGAATGAAGAATCGGTTCGCCCTGTCTGTTATTCAGGGTTGGGCTCTGCTTGCAAAGCAAGCAGAGCTGGCGAGGGCAGTATAAGGTCAGAATAAGGAAAAGGTTGAAGCCCTCGCGCTCGCTTGTTTCGCAGCGGTTGAAGTTAGCGGCAAAGCCGCTAACTTCGCGCAGGGCGGTATAGTAATGTTTGGCTTTGCCCGCGAAGCGGGTAAAGCTCGCGAGGGCTGAATATATGCGATGCGGGATTTGTAGGCGCCCTCGTGTTCCGCACGAGCATTTTAATTTAAAGAGTCCCCAAACGGCGCCTTGCGCCGTTCCGCCCTACAATTCGCTCAAAGTCGGGCAATATTTGCAAAGCAAATATTGCGGGCGAAAGCAGTAGAATGTAGGATGAAGGACAGGTTTGCGCTTTCGTTGTTCGCAGCGGTTGATGTTGCCGCAGGCAACATCGCGAAGGCACTTATGTACAGTGTCCGGCTTGCCCGCGAAGCGGGCAAAGCTCACGAGGGCTGAATGTGTCCCGATGCGGAATTTGCCGGTGCCCTCGTGTTTCCGACCGAGCATTTTAATTAAAGGGGTCCCCAAACGGCTCCTTGCGCCGTTCCGCGCCTGTTCGCGCGGTTGATGTTGCCGCAGGCAACATCGCGCAGGCGGAATTCATTTCCGCCGAGTATTTTAATTTAAGGGGTCCCCAAACGGCGCAGAGCGCCGTTTGGGGTTTGCCGAAAGGATAATGGCGGAGCGCTTCGGGCACGATGCCGTCATAGCGCTCGCGACCGTCGAAGACGGCGCTCCGTATGTGCGGTATGTCGATGCATACTACGAGGACGGTTCGTTCTACGTCGTGACCTATGCCCGCTCCAACAAGATACGCCACCTCGCGGGCGGCTCGTCTGTCGCGATAGCCGGGGACTGGTTCACCGCTCACGGCAAGGGTGTGAGCCTGGGCGCGTTCGGCAGCACGGAGAACCGCGCGCTTGCGGAAAAGCCGGAGAACGTGTTCTCCGCATGGATACACAACGGCGACAGCGATCTTACAAGCCCCGACCCCGTGATACTCAAAATCGAGCTCACCGACGGCGTGCTGCTGTCGCACAGCACAAGGTACGAGTTTTAGATTTCGCAGGCACATTTTTCGGTATGTGATAAACAACAGGGCGTCCCCGAGAGGGGACGCCCTGTTTTGTGTCGGTTTATCGTTTTTTACCCTCTGAGTGTGAAGCGCGAGAAGAAGCGCTTCAATGCGTTCTCCTTCTTCGCGGGCGCAGACGGAGCGTTCGGTCCGCCCGGCGCAGCGGGCGGGAAGGGTGAAGCGGGTGCCGGTCCGGGGCCGATGCCCGCCGTGGGGGCGGGTACAGGCGTCGGCGCGGGCGCGCTATCCGGCGTGGGCGCAGAAGGCGGTGCGGCCGGCTCGGATGTCGCCGTCACCGCCTCGGCAGCCGCTTCCGTCGCCGGCGTCCCGGGCTGTGCGGACACCGCCGGTCCGGGCTCTGCCGCCGACGCAGCCGCAGCAGTCGGTGCGGGTCCCGCCGCCGGTTCAGGCGGTGCGGCCGGTTCGGCCGGAGCAGACTCGGCGGGCATTTCGGGCTCCGGCGGTGCCGGAGCCGCTGTTTCCTGCGCAGATGTCTCGGGCGGTGCAGGTATCTCCGGTTCGGGCTCGGCGGTCGCTTCGGGCTCGGTCGGTACAGACGAATCGGTCGGCGCGGATGTGTCGGACGCGGGCTCAGACGCTTCAACCGCATCGGGCTCGGCGGGCGCTGTCGGCTCCGGCACAGATGCCGCCGGCGCTGCCGGTTCGGTTTGCTCGGAAGCGTCAGTTTCCGGCGCGGGTGTCGGTTCCTCGGTCGGTGCGGGCACTGCCGCCGCGGATCCCGTCGTCAGCGCAACTGCCGCCTCTGACAGTCCTGTCGCAGGAGCGGGAGACGCCGGAGCCTCGGTCGCCACGGACTCGTCGGACGCTTCCGCCTCCGACGGCGCGGGCGCTGTCGGGTTCGCCGCCTCCGACGGCTCGGCGGGCACTTCCGGCGCTTTGGGCTCGGTCGGTTCGGACGAATTGGTCGGCGCGGGTATCGGTCCCTCCGTGGACGCGGACTCGGGCGCTGTCGATTCTTCGGGCTCAGGTGCGGGCGCCGGCTCAGCCGGGAACGCCGGTTTTTCCGATGCGTCCCCGTCCGAGCGATCTATTTTCCACTCGCCGGAGTAGGCCATCTCGATGAAGCGCTCCTGCGAGTTCAGCGGCTCTCTGCCGTTCTGTACATAGGTGTATATTCCGTCCGCGCCCTGACGGCGGAGCTTGACGTTGTCCGAAAGCTGCGTCTCGAACACACGCTCAAGGTGGCGGCGGAGGTACCCGTCAAGGACCGGGACCGCGACCTCGACGCGGTGCTGGGTGTTCCGCGTCATCATGTCGGCGGAGGAGATGTAGACCTTTCTCCGCCCGCCGAGGCCGAAGATGTATATCCTCGCGTGCTCGAGGTAGCGCCCGACGATGCTGTATATGTTTATGTTCTCGGTGAGGCCGGGCAGTCCGCCGACCATGCAGCAGATGCCCCGGATAAGCAGGTCTATCTTTACTCCCGCCTGCGAAGCCTCCACGAACTTCTCGATTATTCCTTTGTCTGTGAGGCCGTTCAGCTTGAAGCCGAGGTATGCTGGGCGGCCCGCCTTCGCCTCGGCTATCTCGTCGTCTATCATCCCGATTATGCGGTTCCGGAGGCCGAGCGGCGCCACGAGCAGGCGCCCCGGCTCCTCGACGACTTCGCCGAGCGCGAGGCTAGTGAACACCCGCGCGACGTCCGCGCCTATCTCCTTCGATGCGGTCATGAGCGCGAAGTCGGTGTACAGGCGGACGGTGTCCTCGTTGTAGTTGCCGGTGCCTATCTGGCTTATGTACTCTATCTCGTCGCCGTGCCGGCTCGTTATCAGAAGGAGCTTCGAGTGTATCTTGATGTGGTCGAGGCCGTATATCACGCGGCAGCCCGCCTGCTCGAGCACGCGGCTCCAGCCGATGTTGTTCTCCTCGTCGAACCGCGCGCGCAGCTCGACCACGACGACGACCTCCTTGCCGTTCTCGGCGGCGTCGACGAGGGCTTCGATTATCTTGCTGTTGTGGGCGACGCGGTAGAGCGTCATCTTTATCGAGACGACGTCCGGGTCGCGCCCGGCCTCCGCGAGGAGGTCGAGGAACGGGCGGACGCTCTCGTAGGGGTAGGAGAGCATGAGGTCGTGGCGGCGTATCTGCTCCATCATCGGCAGGTCGGGGGAGATATTCACCGAGTTCTGCGGCACGCGGCGGGGGTAGAAGAGCTCCGCCTTGTCGCGCACGACGTCGCGCAGGATGCCGATAAACGACAGGTCGAGCGGTATCGAGCTCGCAAAGAAGTGCTTCTTCGACACCTTGAGGTAGTCGCAGAGCGCGTCCCGCACGGAGTCTTCCAGCTTGCCGCGGTAGTCTATGCGGACGGGGTTCTGCCGAGTGCGGCGGCGGAGGAGCCGCTCCATGGTGTTGCGGTAGTCCTCTGCGCTCATGCCCTCCATGTCGGGGCCGGCGTCCTCAACGTCCATGTCCGCGTTGCGGACGGTGCGGATAAGCGCCGATGCCTCCACACGGTAGTGCTCGAAAATCTTCGGCAGGAACTGGCGGGTGAGGTCCTCCATGAGTATGAACCTCGTCCCGTCTCCCGGGACGGGGACGAGCCGCCTCAGGCCGCCCTCTCCGCATGGGACTATCCCTATGCGGTCGTTTCCGCCGCTCTTCGTGCGGAGCATAGCGACGGCGTATATCGCCTTGTGGCGCAGGAACGGGAAGGGCTGCTTTCGCCCGACTATCTGCGGCGAGAGGAGCGGCAGCACCTCGCTTGTGAAATATTTCTCGAGGTAGGACTGCGTCTTGTCCTGGAGGCTGCCGAACCGCACGAGCTCGACGCCCTCATTCGCGAGCTCGCGCATGAGCTCCTTATACGTCTCGTCGCGCTGCGAAAGCAGCTCGCCGGTGCGCGAAAGCACCGCGGACAGCTGCTCCGCGCTAGTGAGGCCCATCTTGTCGTCGGTGACGCCGTCCTTGAGGGTGTCCACAAGCGTCCCGACGCGCACCATGTAGAACTCATCCAGATTGCTCTGGAAGATGGATATGAAATTCAGGCGCTCGCAGAGCGGGTTGCGCTTGTCCCGCGCCTCCTCGAGCACTCTTTCGTTGAACTGGAGCCACGAAAGCTCGCGGTTGACAAAGTAACCGGCGGACTGCTCCGCGGTGAGCGCTTCTTTTCCGGTTTTTTCGGCCATGTTCTCACAACCTCGCTCTCATTTGCTTTGCCGTGGGTTCAGCCTCTATTATACTACCATATCCGTCGCTTTGCCACAAAAAACCGAAAAAGACCGCAAAATTTTATTTCGTGCGACGGAGATGCGAAAAGCGCGCCCGCAAGGCGGCATCCAATAAAACAAGTTCACAATGTTTTCGGAGTGCGGCATGATTTCGGTCATGCCGCAGTTCCGTTTATGAGGTCGTTCAAAAGTGAGGCAGGGAGTATCCCGATGTAGTTGTAGCTAATGTCTACATCCTGCACCCGGTGCCCACTGGACTTGTCCGGCGCGTGAACGTAGACAGCTTTGACCAGATCGTTCAGGATTGCAGGCGTCAGCTCCGTCAGACAGAGATACTTCTTCACCGTGCGGATGAAACGGTCTACATTGTCCGCCTGATCCTCCTGCTCGGTAATCTCCTTGGTCAGAACAGCAATCCTTTCCTGCAGCTCCGTTTGCTCCTTTTCGTAGTCGTCGGAAAGCATCTGAAATCTTGCCTCGCTCAGCCGTCCCGCCACCATATCCTCATAGATCCGCTTGAAAAGCCTGTCAAGCTCGGCGATACGGTTTTCGGACTTCTGGAGCGTCCGCCGCTTGCCTGACAGTTCCTTCCTTGCCTCGGCATCACGCTTTGCGCCCAGAGCCTTCCGAAACGCATCTTCATAGTTGGAGATACAGAATGCCACAAGCTGCAAATGCTTCAGTACGCCTTCTTCGAGAACGACAGCGCGAATAAAATGTGACCCACAGACCTCGTTTCCTTTGAGCCTCGATGTGGAACAGATAAAGTGATCCTGCCTTGCCTCAAAGTTTTTGCTTGTGCAGTAATACAGCTTTTCCCCACAGTCAGCACAGCGGACAATGCCGGAGAACATATTGCTTTTTCCTGTTCTCGTCGGGCGGCGTTTGTTCCGGCGTAACTCCTGCACACGGGCAAA
>CANRIN010000024.1 GCA_947630675.1 uncultured Clostridia bacterium
CTATTCCGCCTCCGGCGGCACCGGCGCTGTACTGAGCGTATACAGCGACGGGACATGGAAAGAGAACTACATCAGCGAGAGCGGAAAGTTCGTGTTCGCGCAGTTCCACAGATAACGCGACTGCATCCATACAGAATATACATATAGGGGAGAGACGGCCATGAAATATGAATTTCTCGACAGGAACGGAACATTTCGACTGAAGGATCCGCAGCGGACGAGCTATCTCTACTTCCCGCTCGCGGGCGAACAGGGGCTTCTCAGCTCGATAACGCCGACACTCGGGGGAGACTCCAAGACCGGGCAGAACTCCTTCCTGCTTGCGCCGGTGTCGGCGGAGAACCTGCATAACGACCGTTCGGAGCGGAACTTCTGGATATTCTCCGAGCGGTTCGGCGCGTGGAGCGCGGCGGGAGCGTCCGCAGTGCAGCGCGCGGAGGGGAGCGACGAGGTGACTCTCGAGGCGGGCTTCCTCTGGCATAAGGTGACGCGTGAGAACTCCGCGCGCGGCGTCCGCGCCGAAGCGGTGACATTCATACCGCCGGAGGGCGACGCAGTCGAGCTCACGCGCTTCACTGTAACGAATATCGGCTCGGAGCCGCTGACGTTTGTGCCGTACATGGCTTATCCCATCTACGGACGCTCGGCGGACAACTACCGCGACCACCGCAACGTCACGTCGCTGCTTCACAGGGCGGAGGTCACCGACCTCGGCGTCTTCACCCGTCCGACGCTCACCTTCGATGAGCGCGGCCACAAGCCGAACCGCGTAGCTTACGGAGCATTCGCCGCCCGCGAGGACGGCGAGAAGCCCGTCGCCTTTGAGGCGGCGGTCGAGGACTGGATAGGCGAGGGCGGCGACCTGGAGCGCCCGGAGAGAGTCGGCAAAAGGCTGTCTCTCTGTCCGGGGGACCGGGTGGACGGCTTGGAGGTCGTCGCGGCGGCGGAGTTCGCGCCCGAGACGCTTGCGCCGGGAAAGAGCGTGAACTACACCGTGGCGCTCGCCGCGGGAGAAGATATCGGCTTCGTTTCGGGATACCTCGCTCCGGGACGCTTCGATGCGGAGCTCGATTTGTGCAAAAGTTATTGGGAGAGAAAGCTCGACATCTCGTTTGAGACCGCTTCCTCCGAGCGGGACGCATGGATGCGCTGGGTGTCCTGTCAGCCTATCCTCAGGAGAATGTTCGGCTGCTCCTTCCTGCCGCACCACGACTACGGGCGCGGAGGACGCGGCTGGCGCGACCTTTGGCAGGACTGTCTCGCGCTCCTCTTTATGGAGCCGGAGGGAGTCCGCGATATGCTCATAGCGAACTTCGGCGGCGTCCGCTTCGACGGCACGAACGCCACGATAATCGGAAACGGACAGGGCGAGTTCATCGCCGACCGCAACAATATCACCCGCGTCTGGACCGACCACGGAGCGTGGCCGCTCGTGACGACCATGCTCTACATAAATCAGACCGCGGATATAGACTTCCTGCTCGAGAAGCAGACCTACTTCAAGGACCCGCAGGCGTACCGCGGCACCCGTACCGATGCGCTCTGGACGCCTGAGTACGGCGAGAAGCTAAAGACGTCGGAGGGCGCGGAGTACAGGGGAACACTCTTTGAACACCTGCTCCTTCAGAACCTCACGGCGTTCTACAACGTGGGCGAGCACGGCATACTCCGTCTGCTCGGCGCGGACTGGAACGACGGCCTCGACATGGCGGCGGAGCGGGGAGAGAGCGTAGCGTTCCACTGCCTGTACGCGAAGAACCTCCGAGACCTCGCGGAGCTTGCGGAACGACTCGGCGGAGAGCTGGAGATAGCCGCGGAGTTGGAGACGCTTCTCGAGGGAGAGAACGCGGAGTCGTCAGAGGAGAAGGCGAATGTGCTCACGCGCTTCTGCTCGACTTGCGAGCACGAGATAAGCGGAGATACGGTCTGCATCGACGCAAAGGAGCTCGCGGGAGTGCTCCGCAGGATGAGCGAGAGGATGGCGGAGACCGTCCGCCGTCAGGAGACGGTCGAAGCGGATGGCGAGCGCTGGATAAACAGCTATTACGACGGGTCGGGACGGCGCGTCGAGGGCGTGACGGAGAACGGCGACGTTCGGATGATGCTCACGGGGCAGGTGTTCGCCGTCATGAGCGGCGTCGCGGACGACGCGCTCGCGCGCGACATAGTGTCGGCGGCAAAGCGCTTCCTCTTTGACGCGGACGTCGGCGGGTACAGGCTCAACACCGACTTCCGCGAGGTCAAGACCGACCTCGGGAGGCTCTTCGGTTTTGCCTACGGCCACAAGGAGAACGGAGCGGTGTTCTGCCACATGGCGGTGATGTTCGCTTACGCGCTCTACACGCGCGGCATGAGCGCGGAGGCGGAGGAGACGCTGGACGCACTCTGCCGCCTCGCTGCAAACTTTGAAAAGAGCAGGATATATCCCGGCATACCGGAGTACTTCGACCCGCGCGGGAGGGGAATGTACCACTACCTCACCGGTTCCGCGAGCTGGCTCATGATGACCGAGCTCACACAGCGCTTTGGTGTGCGCGGCGAGTACGGCGACCTTCGCCTTGCGCCGCAGCTTCCCGAGGGCGCGTTCCGCAGCGGCGAGGCGTCCGTCACGGCGCCGTTTGCCGGAAGGATGCTGAAGGTCGTCTACCGCGCGACGGATACGGGGAAGCGAGGAAAGGTGAAGTCACTGGAGATAGACGGCGTTCCGTTCGGCACGGACGGGGACGGCGCGCTGATACCCAGAAGCGTCATAACCGCGCTTTCGGAGAGCGAACTGCACACCATAACCGGCACTCTCGGGTGACGGCACGAAAATACGGCGGCAAGCCGCCTTACAGAGAAAGGATGGGAGCTGTGTTTGACAGAAACGGACGGTTCATAATAGACAATTTCCACAAGGGAAGCGCGTTTGCGAGCTTCCTGCCCGGCGTGGCGGGCGAGAAGGGTATACCCGTCTGGTGCTTCTATGTGAACAGGGGACAGGCGGTGTGTTCGTTCGGTTCGGGGGACAAGGAGCACCCGATAATGGAGTTCAGCCCTGCGCACGTCGCTTATCAGGAGGTGTCGAACAAGGGCTTCCGCACCTTCGTGAAGGCGAACGGCGAGTATCTGGAGCCGTTCCGCCCGACCGACAGCGAGAACGCATCGATGCACATCGGAATGAACGAGCTGCTGCTTGAGGAGACTTTCCCGGAGAAGGGGCTTCGCTTCCGCGTCCGCTACTTCACGTTGCCGGAAGAGCCGGTCGGCGCGCTGATGCGCGAGGTGATAATAGAAAACACCGGCTCAGGCGAGGTATCGCTCGAAGTCCTCGACGGTATGCCCGCGTTCATCACCTACGGCACGAGCTCGAACATTATGAAGGTCATGACCCAGACGCACAAGGCGTGGATGCAGGTCGAGGATTTGGAGACGCGCCTGCCGTACTACCGCCTCCGCGCCTCGAGCGAGGACACGACAGAGATAGTTGAGATAAAGGAGGGGCACTTCGCCTTCGGCTTCACGCCGGAGGGCGAGCTGCTTCCGGTGATAGCGGACCCGACGCTCGTGTTCGGCTACAACCTCGCCCTGAGCGAGGCGACCGGGTTTCGCGAGAACGGCCTTGATAAGCTGCTTCAGAGCCCGCAGATGACCTCGAACAACGTCCCCACGGCGTTCTTTGCCGCGTCGAAGACGCTTGCGCCGGGGGAAGCTCTCGTCCTGCGGGAAGCGTTCGGCATGGCCGAGTCGAAGGAGACGCTGCACGCGACGGCCGATCGGCTCCGCGCGCCCGGAGTATTTGACATGAAGCACCGCCGGTCGGTGGAGCTCACCGACCGCCTCACCGACATGATAGCCACCCGTACCGCCGACCCGGTCTTTGACGCATACTGCCGCCAGAGCTGCCTTGACAACATACTGCGCGGCGGCTATCCGCTCCTGCTCGGAGGAAAGGTGTTCTACGTCTACTCCAGAAAGCACGGAGACATAGAGCGCGACTACAACTTCTTCCTGATGCTCCCCGAGTATTACTCGCAGGGCAACGCGAACTATCGCGACGTGAACCAGAACCGCCGCAGTGATCCGCTGTTCGCGCCTTACGTCGGCGATTACAACATAAAGCTCTTCATGGACCTCATACAGCTCGACGGCTTTAATCCGCTCGTGATAGAGCGCGCCACGTTCTCGCTGCGCGAGAACGTGCTCGACCGCGCCGTGCGGCTCGCAGGCGGCGAGGAGGACGCGCGCCGACTGCTCTCAGGCCACTTCACGCCCGGAGCACTCGCGGCGCTCGTCGAGCGAAACGGAACAAACGAGGCGTTCGGGGAGATACTTTCGCTCGCGGAGGGCGACATAAACGCCACCTTCGGAGAGGGCTACTGGATAGACCACTGGACCTACAACCTCGACCTCATAGAGAGCTACCTTGCAGTGTTCCCGGAGCGCGAGGAGGAGCTTCTGTTTGACGACAACACTTACAGGTATTACGAGAGCCGTGCGGCGGTGAGTCCGCGCGCGAAGCGCTATACGCTCACGCCTAAGGGCGTGCGCCAGTACGGCGGCGTGGAGGAGCGCAAGACGGCGCGGGAGTGGGCCGGCGTCGCACACGGAAAGGGCGCGGACTACCGCACGAATCTCATTTCGAAGCTCATAGTGCTCGCCATGAACAAGACGGCGGCGCTCGACCCGCTCGGCATGGGCATCGAGATGGAAGCCGGAAAGCCCGGTTGGTATGACGCGCTGAACGGACTGCCGGGACTCTTCGGCTCCTCCATGGCGGAGAGCTGTGAGCTCGTCCGGCTGATAGACTATGTAGAGTCGGCGCTCCGCCGCCACGGGCGGGAGGTTCGCATACCGCGCGAGTGCGCGGACTACATCGCGGGCCTCACGGCGGCGCAGGATGCGCTCGCGAGCGGCAGGCTGACGCGCTTCGACTATTGGATGAAGGTCGGCGACCTCAAGGAGGCTTACCGCGAGAGGATAAACGACGGCATAGACGGCGAGGAGGTCACACTGAGCGCCGCAGCCGCGGCGGAGCTGCTTGCGGGATGGAAGAAGCTCGTCGCGGACGGCGTCGAGCGCGCCCGCGCGTACTCGGAGGACGGCGTGCCGCCCTGCTACTTCACCTACGAGGTGACAGACTACGACACCGCGGACGGGCATATTGTCCCGAAGGCCGTACAAGAGAGTGTGCTTCCGACCTTCCTGGAGGGCGCGGTGCGCTATATGAAGATGCCGGGGGCAGAGCTCACGCCCTCCGAGCTGCATGAGAAGGTGCGCTCAAGCGGACTATACGACGAAGCGCTCGGGATGTACAAGGTCAACACCTCGCTCGCGTCTAGCTCCTACGAGCTCGGTCGCTGCCGCGCGTTCACGCCCGGGTGGCTTGAAAATGAGTCGATATGGCTCCACATGGAGTACAAGTATCTGCTCGGATTGCTCCGCGCGGGACTTTACCGTGAGTTCTTCTCGGAATTCCGCAAGGCGGGGATACCGTTCCTCTCGCCGGAGAAGTACGGGCGCAGTCCGCTCGAGAACTCGAGCTTCATCGCATCCTCCGCGAACCCGGACCCGTCGATACGCGGCAAGGGCTTTGTCGCGCGTCTCTCCGGTTCGACGGCGGAGTTCATGCAGATATGGCAGACGATGATGTTCGGCGAGCATCCGTTCACGCTCGAGGGCGGGGTGCTTGCGTTCCGTCCTCAGCCCGCGATACCCGGATACCTCGCGGGCGAAAACGGCGTGGACTGCACGCTCCTCGGCGGCACGGAGGTATGCTATGCCGCGCACGGCGAGCTCATTCCTGGGGAGTACGGGGTGCGCTCGATCCGCGTCGAGTGGAAGGACGGCGGAGCGGACGTCTTCGAGGGCGGAGAGGTCTGCGGCGAGCCCGCAGAGCGCATACGCTCGGGCGAGGCGCGCCGTGTGGAGGTCTGCTTCGGGTAAGCGCCGGTTTCCGATTGGCGCCGTAAAAACAATGTCGGAGGATACTATGTCCGGAAAGCTGCTCAAGTCAATATTGCCGGTATTTCTGGCGCTTATGCTGCTCGTCGGCGGCTGCGGCGGCTCGTCCGAGCCGTCCGCCTCGCCGACGCCGCACAGGGTCGAGAGCATCCGGCTCGATGACCCCACGCCGGTCCCTGCCGGCGGCGATAATTCCACGGAGGTGTACGACACGCTCGACGACGCCTCGCGCCTCGCCGAATATTGCAGGTGGTATGTGGACCCGCTTCTCTCGATACACAGCGGATGGCGCGCGGCGGAAGATATCGGCGCGGAGGAGTTCGGGCAGTTCTATGTCCTGCTGGGGGACGAACGGCGCGGCTACTCGATAGACCAGTATCTCAGTGAGAGCGAGGACGCCTACCGCGTACCGAGCGACATGTTCTGCGCCACGCTTCAGCAATACTTCAAGGTCGACGTCGATTACCTCAAGTCCTTCCCGCAGTACGACGGGGAGAACGAGGTGTTCGTGCTTCCGGCGGAGATATATGTCGGCTTCGCGGCGGAGGTATACCGGGCGGAGGAGTCGGAAAGCGAGCTCCGGCTGCGCTATATCCTGTATGCCGCAAACCAGAACGCCGCGTACTTCGAAAACACCGGCAGCCTCTATGAGCTGCTTATCAGAAAGGACGGGACAGGTACTCGCTGGATGTCGTCCGTGCCTGTCACCGACGACGGAACGATACCCGCGCCGCAGAACGGTTCGCTCTACCTCAACACCGAGATAACGAGCTTCTACGCGCGCCGCGGCATGACCGTGGACGACAGCCGCGATGTCGGGAACCTGCGCCTTGTGAGCTTTTCCGGACCGTGGAGCGGGCTCGAGCTCTTTGACCGCACGACGGGCATTGCAACGCCCGTCGTGTACACGATGCCGGGAGAGAACGGCAAGTCGGTGCTCCTGTCGCCGCCGTTCGGAGACTTCGAGTCGGCGCAGCTGAACGCCTTTGAACTGCGCGAGGGCGGCGAGGTCTGGATGCAGGTGCGCGGCATAACCGATGAGAACGGCGAGGTGCTGCCGCCGCAGATATACGTCTGGTCGAACGGATCGCTTGCGTCGGATGAGTACTGCGTCCCGCTCGGCGCTTCTACGAGCTTCGGAGGAAGCTCGCACGGAACGCTCTACGACCTCGTCACGGGTGAGAACTCGGCGGCCCTCGTCTTTGATACGGGCGGCAGGAGCGCGCCGCAGATACGCTCGGTGAGCGGCAGCGGCAGCGTCACGCTCTACTTCTCGGGAGTCACTCTTATTGAGGAGGAGCCCGGGTTCCTCGGCGCGTCGACCGAGCTCTATACGGTGACGTCGGTGCTACAAAGCGGAGGGGAGACGAGCGTGACCTTCTCCATAGCGCCGGAAGTGAAGAGATACCGCATCATCGCTCACGAGCCGCTTGCAGGCAAGCTGCCTTATTATGAGCTGGACTTCATCACGGCCGAGCTGGATTATCCGAGCGGCTGGTGAGGCCGTGAGGCGAAAATCAAAACGAAGACAAAATGCCCCCGGCGGAATATCCGCCGGGGGCATTGGGCACTATCTTGAGTTTTCGTTCCTCGTCTTTATCAGTTTCAGGCGCGAGAACTCCTCGCGCTCCTTCTCCTCGAGCTCCTCGGTGATGTACTTTATCTCGGAGGTGAGGTTCGGGATGATGATGTTCTTTAATGCGTTCGCGCGCTTCTGCGTCCGCTTTATGGCGTAGGCGAGGCGGTAGATGGTGTTCTCGACCTCAGCGAGCTCCTTTGTGAGGCGCTTGACCTCGTGGAAGTGAACGAACGCTTCGTCGAGCGCGGAGCCGGTGCCGCGCAGCCCGTAGCTCATGCGGACCGGCGTATCGGCGTCGCGGATGGAGGGTATCTCCACGCCCATAACAGAGCGCGTGCGTATCTCGATGGAGCGGTCTATCGGCACGGACTCAGCGAACGGGTCTATCCGTCCGAAGGCGATGTTTGCCGCCTGAAGCGCCTTGTACGCGGAGGAGAAGCAGCTGTCGATACGCGACTGGAGCTCGCCCGCACGGTCGATAAGCGACATTATCTCGCGTATGAGGATGTTGCGCTTACGGTCCATGAGGTCAAATCCGGTGTTTGCGAGCTCGAGGGAGCGCTTCCGCGCGATGAGGTTGCCTTTGGTGGGGGCTGTCGGCATCAGTTGTCACCCTCCCCGGAGAGGAAGGAGGAGCCGGTCTGCGCGCGGGGCAGGTACTTGTCGAGCATTGCGGTGTCGATGCGGTCAAGCTCGCTCTTCGGGAGCAGCGTGAGCAACCGCCATCCGAGGTCGAGAGTCTGCTCGAGCGACCTGTCCTCGTCATACTGCTGCGCGACGAACCGGCGCTCGAACTCGTTGCCGAACTCGATATACGCCTTGTCCGTGTCGCTCAGCTCGTCCTCGCCTATGACCGAGGCGAGGCTCCGCGCCTCCTGCGTCTTTGAATACGCGGCGAAAAGCTGGTTTGAAAGGGGAGAGTGATCCTCCCGCGTGAAGCCCTCTCCGACGCCGTCCTTCATCAGTCGGGAGAGGGAAGGGAGGACGCTTATCGGCGGGTAGATGCCCTTGCCGTCAAGCTCGCGCGCGAGCACTATCTGTCCCTCGGTGATGTAGCCGGTGAGGTCGGGTATAGGGTGGGTGATGTCGTCGTTCGGCATGGTGAGTATCGGCACCTGCGTCACCGAGCCTGTGCTTTCGTGGATCATGCCCGCACGCTCGTAGAGCGACGCGAGGTCGCTGTAAAGGTAGCTCGGAAAGCCCTTGCGGCTCGGTATCTCGCCGCGCGAGCTTGAAAGCTCGCGCACGGCCTCGCAGTAGGAGGTCATGTCGGTCATAATCACGAGAACATGGTATCCGTGCTTGAACGCGAGATACTCCGCCGCCGTTAGAGCACAGCGCGGGCAGAGTATGCGTTCGATTATCGGGTCGCTCGCGAGGTTGAGGAACATAGTCACGCGCATCAGCGCGCCGCTCTCCTCGAAGCTCTTGCGGAAGAAGTCGGCCGTATCGTTCTTGACGCCCATGGCGCAGAAGACTATCGCAAACTGTCCGTCCTCGCCGGAGAGCTTCGCCTGGCGGACTATCTGCGCCGCAAGCTCGTTGTGCTTCATGCCGGAGCCGGAGAAAATCGGCAGCTTTTGGCCGCGTATCAGCGTCGCCATTCCGTCTATGGCGGATATGCCGGTCGTTATGCAGGAGCGGGGGTAGGCGCGGCTCACGGGGTTTATCGCGGAGCCGTTGATGTCGCGGCTCTCGTCGGGGTAGAGCGCGCCGAGACCGTCCGCGGGACGTCCCGCACCGTCGAACACGCGCCCTAGCATCTCGGTGGAGAGCGGCAGCGTCATCGGGCTTCCGAGAAAGCGCGTCCTCGGGCCGGCGGAAGCCATGCCCTTGGTGCCCTCAAAGACCTGAACGACCACGCGCTCGCCGTCTATCATCGTAACTCTGCCGGTCCGGCGCTCTCCGGAGGGCAGGGTGAACTCGCACATCTCGTCGTAAGCGACGCCTTTGACGCCGTCGAGCGCAACGAGCGGGCCGTTTATCGAGCTCAGCCCGACATATTCCATCTGCATTTTACAAGCCCCCTCAGTATTCGCTCGTTATGCTTTCGACGGCGCGGTCGATGAGCTCCCGGTAGTCGTCGAAAGCGGACAGGTCGTCATTCGGAACGCCGTACTTCATGCGTATCAGAGACTCGGAGACGTTCGTTTCGCGCAGGCGGGAGATGGGTATGCTGCGGCTCACGAGCTCGCCCGCGCGGTCGTAGAAGTAGAGTATCGTCTGCATCATCTTCAGCTGCTTCTCGAGCGGGACGTAGGTGTCTACCGCGTGGAAGGAGTTCTGCTGGAGAAATCCGGAGCGGACTATCCTTGCCGTCTCTATTACGAGCTTCTGGTCCTCCGGCAGGATGTCCGAGCCTATGAGCTTCACTATCTCCATAAGGCTCGACTCCTCCTGCATGAGCGCCTGAATCCTGCGGCGGCACTTTACGAAGTCAGGTCCGACATGCCCGTCGTACCATCCGTCAAGCTCCTCGGCGTACTCGGAGTAGGAGGTCATCCAGTTTATCGCGGGGAAGTGGCGCGCATACGCAAGCTCGCGGTCAAGCGCCCAGAAGCAGCGCACGAAGCGCTTGGTGTTCTGGGTGACCGGCTCGGAGAAGTCGCCGCCCTGCGGGCTGACGGCTCCGATGACCGTGACCGAGCCCTCTCCGCCGCCGAGTGTGCGGACATATCCCGCGCGCTCATAGAACTCCGCGAGGCGGGAGGGAAGGTATGCGGGAAATCCCTCCTCGGCGGGGATCTCCTCGAGGCGGCCGGAGATCTCGCGCAGAGCCTCGGCCCAGCGGGAGGTGCTGTCCGCCATTATCGCGACGTGGTAGCCCATGTCGCGGTAGTATTCGGCTATCGTCATGCCGGTGTAAATAGACGCCTCGCGCGCCGCGACCGGCATGTTGGATGTGTTCGCTATTAGGACGGTGCGGCTGAGTATGGGCTTGCCGCTCCTCGGGTCCTCGAGCTCGGAGAACTCCTCGAGCACCTGCGTCATCTCGTTGCCGCGCTCGCCGCAGCCTAGGTAGACGATTATATCCGCATCCGACCACTTCGCGAGCTGGTGCTGGTTTACCGTCTTGCCCGCGCCGAACGGCCCCGGCAGAGCGGCGCAGCCGCCCTTTGCAAGAGGGAAGAGGGTGTCCATTATACGCTGCCCGGTTATCAGCGGACGGTCTATCGGGAGCCGCTCGGTGAAGGGACGGCTGCGGCGGATAGGCCAGCGCTGCGCCAGCTTCAGCGGCACGACACCGCGCCCGGTGTCGAGCTCGAGGATGGTGTCGGCGATGGTGTAGCTGCCGTCCGGTACTGCGCTTACGACCGTTCCGGAGAGCTCGGGCGGGACCATGCAGCGGTGCTCTATCATCTCGGACTCGGTGAGCGTCGCAAATATGGCTCCGGGCTCGAGAACGTCGCCGACGGATGCGGTGACGGTCACGTCCCACTTCTTCTCCTCATCGAGCGAACCGACGTTTATGCCTCTCACGATGAAGCTGCCGGACGCCTTCTCCAATGCGCGCAGTGGGCGCGCTATGCCGTCGAAGATGTTGCCTATAAGTCCGGGGCCGAGGGTGATGGCCATCGCCCCGCCGGTGCTCTCGACCGGTTCGCCGGGGCGGAGGCCGGAGGTCTCCTCATAGACCTGTATCGTAGCCTCGTCGCCCTCTATGGACACGACCTCGCCTATGAGCCTCATGCTGCCGACGTAGACCATGTCCATGGCGCCGAGGTCGGTGCCGCCGCGCGCGCGCACGACCGGTCCGTTTATTGAGTAAACAGTGTACATATTGCTCCTCCTATACGCCGCGTTCGCTTGCGACTATCGTGCCGAAGCTCTGCACGGCGCGCGCGAGGGATTCGTCATAGCTGAGGTCGAGGCGGAGGTGACGCTCGGGATTTTCTGCGATAAGCCCGCCGAGAGTAAAGCTGCCTTCGGAAATCTCAGCGCCGCATGCCTCGGAGATCCTTTTCGCAAGAGGCATGTCCTCCCTGCGGAGGAATATGTTCATCTTCCCGCCTCCGAGCTTCGACGCGGCATATTTCGCGAGCTGCACGAGCCTCTCGCGGTACTCCGGCGACGCGGTGTACTCAGCTATCCGCCCCTTCGCGTCGTCCGCGACGGACATGGCGACCTCCGTGCGGTGGCGGTAGAGCTCGCGCTTCTCCTCGAACATCTTCTGGGAGACGCGCCTGCCCGCGTCGGTGCGGATGCGGGAGGTGGCGGTGCGGATATAGGCGTAAACCTCGTCGAGAAGTTCATCCTCCGCCGCGGAGAGGAACGCTTCACGCTTGGAGGCTATCTCCTCGTCGAGCGCTTCCTTCTCGCGCTGTGCGTCCTCGCGTATTGTTGAAATAAAGCTTTCAAGCTTTTCGTCTGCCATCTCGCAACCTCCTTACAGCTTGACGCCGATAGATTCACGGATGTAGCGCGTGATCGAATCCGGCGCGCGACCAGTGCCGTGTCGGTTAGGTATTTCGACTATGAGCGGCGTGGTGAGGCGCAGCCGCAGATCGCTTATAAGCTCGGGGCAGAGCGCGGCGCACTTCTCGGTTATGAGGAGTATGCCGACGTCGCCGCTCCCGGTGGCGTCGGTCACTGCGGCGCGGACCTCGTCGCGACCCTCGGCAAGGACTCCCTCGATGCCCGCAAGGCGCATACCGACGAGCGTATCGCGGCTGTCAGAGATAAGAAAGTAACGCATCAGCCGACCTTAGCTATTATCTGGAAGCTGACGAGCATGCCGTAGAGCGCGACGCCTTCGGCCATGCCGACGAATATCAGGCTCTTGCCGAAGGTGGACTGATCCTCGCTCATGGCGCCGATGGCCGCCGTCGCGCTCGACGCGACCGCGATGCCGCCGCCGATGCAGGAGAGACCTGTGGAGAGCGCGGCGCTTATGAGGCCGATGCCGTCGCCGATGGTGAGGCCGGCGGGCTGAGTGGCCTCCGCAGCGCTCGCGACGCCGCCGATGTTCGCGGCGGTGAAGCCAATGACGAGCACGAAGAAGCAGATGATGTTTGCGATCATACCCTTCTTCACGTTCTTGCCCTTCTTATTGAGGTAGTAGATGACAAAGAGCGGGGAGAGGAGCAGCACGACGAGTACCAAAGATGTAAGGAATTCCATTTTATTAGCCTCCAAATCATTATTTACGGTCGGTTTTAACCGCGTTGTTCCGTTTTGAAAGTCCGCTGAGCGCCGTCAGTCGACGGTGGTGAAGTCTATAGCCGCGGGGGCAAACTCGCGCCCGCCGCCGTCGTAGAACCGCCCAAACATCTCATAGAAGTTGAGACGCAGCACCTGTATGGCGACAAGCAGTCCCTCGAGCGCCATCACTATGAGGTTTCCGAACACCACGACCACCATATTCGGCGATTCGTAGCCTCCGGCGAGCATGAACACTATGTTCATCATGGCCGCGTGGCTTATGACATAGATGCCGACACGCATAAAGCTGACGGTGTTCGTGACGTAGGAAAGCAGGACCTCGATGAGCTCGAATACGTTCTGGAGCAGGAAGTTTCCGATGCTCTCCGGCTTCCAGTCCGGGTCGCCCGCGCAGAGCTTGCCGAGAGGTTCGCGGAGCACGACGAGTATCAGCGGCACCACGAGCATCAGCGCGAGCGCCCAGCCGGGCAGGTTCACGTCGAGGTATCCGAACATCGGGAGAATGACGAAGAGCACGCCGTAGAAGAAGACCACTCCGGCTATTCCGTTCTGGCCGAAGACGGCCTTCGCGTAGTCCTTCTGCTTAAAGCCCTCGATAATGTTTATCAGCATCACGAGCGTTATGATGATGACGCCGATGTATACCGCGAACTGGAGCGCCGTGTTGGTGTTTGCGGGGGACTCGAGGACATGGAAGCCGAAGGGCAGGATGTCCTCAAAGCCGAACACGCTGCCGTAGGCAATGCCCATAAGCGAGCCCGCGATGCCGGTGTAGACAAGCACACGGCCTATCCACATCTTTTTGAAGCGCCACATGAGGTATCCGCATATCGAGAGCAGGATGCCCTGTCCCACATCGCCGAACATTATTCCGTAGAGCAGGGTGTATATAACGGTCATTAGCGGGGTGGGGTCGAACTCGCCGTAGCTCGGCCGCCCGTACATCTCGATGAACGGCTCGAACGGCTTGAACACTTTGCGGTTTTTCAGCCGGGTAGGCGGCGTGACCGTCTCCATGACGTCCGGCTCGTAGACCTGGCAGTAGGTGGAGGGGAAGTTCAGAACGTCCGAACGGAAACGGTCGGCTTCCGCCGCGGGGACCCATCCGTAGAGGAAGAAGCTGCCGTCCGCCGTGACGGCGTAGCGGCGCATGTCATAGACCTCGCTGTGGTGGCGCAGAAGGCTGTACCGGGCGAGGAAGGCTCCCTGCTCCTCGCGCACGAAGCGCTTCCGCTCCTCCTCAAGCTCGGCGGCGCGGGCGTGCTCCGAATTGAGCTTTCGTTCGAGCTCCGCCTCGGCCTCCTCGGGATTGCCGTGTACCTGATCCGAGATGTATATCCGCTCGAACCGGAAGGAGGCGAAGAGAACGTCCACCCGCTGCTCGTAGCGCCGCGGGACGAGGTACGCGCCGTAGACGTGATCGCGCTCGACGGAGGTGGGGAAGAAGTAGAAGTCCCGCCCGTTGTCGAGAAAGTGCGAGAAGTGGTCGAAGACGCTGCGCGGCATCCGCCCGAAGCGGAAGCGGGCATACCCCAGACGGAAGAAGTCGCTCACGTCCTGTATATCGCCCATGCCCTTGATGTGGCGGAGCTGTTCAAGGACGCTGCGGTCGTCGGTGGAGTCCTTCTCAAGCGCCTCCTGCTCGGAGCGCAGCTCCCGCACCTTTTCATCGAATCGGCGGAAATACTCCTTCGCCTCGTCGACGTCGTCGCCGAGGGCCGAGTAGGACGCGTAACCGAGCGCTATCCCGTTGGCTTCCGCAAGCGACGCGGCGCTGTGCAGGGTATCGGTGTACGGGTTGTGCATATCCATACGCTTGAGCGTGCTGACGTTCTGCATCACGTCGAGCGCGTTCTCCGGCTGGAACTCGCGGCCGAGTATGCAGTCCGACACTATTTCGTCGAAGCGCTCGAGCGGGCCGCGTATGCGCAGCAGCTTCATTTTTTCGACAGACATGCCTATCTCCTTTCTTCGGGTGCGGCGCCGGGCAGTATCACGCCGGCTTCCTCGGGCGTCATGCCGTAGTGTATGCACTCGATGATTTTTACCAGATTTTGGACCTCGGTCTGCTTCAGATAAAGATACGCGAGCGGCGTATACACAGACGGGACCGGGGCAGTCATTATCTTCCTGTTAAAGCGGTAGAGGTACATCTCCGCGTAGTTGTCTATCGTGCGGTAGGTGCCGTAGCTGAAAAGCGTGCGGTAGGGGGAGGACTTCACGACCTCGAGCGCCGCCTGCGCGTCGGGAGCTGCGACGAGCGCGTCTATAAACTTCTCGCGCTCCTTGCCTCCGACCGGGAGGAGGTAGCCGCGCAGGTCATCCTCCATGGTGGGGAAGTAGGTCTTTATTCGCAGCACCGCCACTATGTTCAGCAGGTCGACCTCGGCGCCGTAGCCCTCCCGGAGCTTCAGCGCGACGTCTCCGGAGTAGTGTCTGTCGATGAGGGTAAAGAGGTCGGAATAATACTTCGCGTCCATGACGGACTTTGCAAGCGGGTACTCCGGGCTTGAGCCCCGGTCGCGGGGGAGGTTTGCAAGCGGGAGATAGTACTTCGAGTGCTCAAGCTCGCTCCAGAACTGCTCAAAGTCGGTCGCATGCTCGAGCTTTTTGAAGTCGATGGAGGAGTATTTGAGGAAATAGTCAGGCATCCGGCAGACATACTCCTGGTCGAGCGACGGGTCCCAGGCGCGCAGGAAGGACAGGATCTCGTCTATCTCAGCGCGTTCGATGAGCCGTCCGAGCAGGGGATGATCCTCCTTGCTCATGAAACGGTATATCCGGATAAACTCGTCATTGAGCGCGCCGCTGAGCACCCGTTCCAGCTCGGCGCGGCCCAGTGAGGATATATCCACGCCGCGCAGCACGTCGGTGTAGCTCTTAAAGCCGCGCAGATACTCGGCCGCTTCCCGGACCCCGTGCATGGCGAGCAGCGCGGCGTAGTCCTCGGGACGGAGCCGCCGCCCGTACATGGAGCGGACCTTTGCCGCCGCTCCGCCGTACTTCATCGTCTGCCGTATCATTTCGCGTCGTCCGGCAGGGCGACGGCGGTGCGGAAGAGGTAATCCGCCCAACGCCCGCGCTTCTGCTCCGCCTCGCGGTCGAAGTCCTCTATCTTTCTTCTGAGCTCCTGATCTATGCGCGTTATCTGCATATCGGCGTACTCGTTTTCGGTCTCGCGGACCTTGTCGATACGCCGCTCCGCCCGCGTGTAGAACGCCTTGCGCATGGCTTCGCGCTCGAGCTTCAGCTCCTCGTCGAGCCCGTCGAGCTTCTGCTTCGACGCCTGCGGCGCTGCCTGCGCCTCCTTATCGGCCTCAACGATGCGGCGTATTATTTCGTCTCTGTCCACTGTATACAGCCTCCTGTTTCAAGGCATTTTAAAAAGCCCTTGCGGACTTTTCGGCCGAGGCTTTTCAACAAGCCGGCAATTCTGATGATACATGGTTATTTTAGCACCGGCCGGCGAAAAATGCTACGCTAAAAATCACGGTTTTGAGCGGGTAAACAGCGAAGCTTTTTGTTAATATATGAAATCTCCGGACAGCAAAAGGCGGCGGCAGAGCCGCCGGCAAGGGTGCAAACGGGATAACTAAAAGCGGGCGGTGGAACCGCCCGCAATTACTCTGACGCTTATTTCTTTGCGCCGCCGAGACCGTACTTCTTGTTGAAGCGGTCAACACGTCCGCCGGTATCGACCAGCTTCTGCCTTCCGGTGAAGAAGGGGTGGCAGCTGGAGCAGACTTCGACGCGGATGTCCTTCTTGGTGGAACAAGTCTCGATCACGTTGCCGCATGCGCAGGTGATCGTCGTCTTCTCATAGTTCGGATGTATGCCCTGTTTCATCTCTTTCACCTCTTTCATCACGAAGTCACAAATGGTATTATAACAGGTCGGATGTAAATATGCAAGGGTTTTGAAAAATTTTTTGTGAAAAAACGCGGAAGGGATGCGCCCGTGCGCCCCGGACAGGCTCTTTTCAGAGCGACGGGACTTCTATCTCGCGCCCGAGGGCAAAGAACCAGATGACGCGCCGCAGGACGGGTTTTCCGAATATCCGCTCGAGCGCACGCGCGTAGGCGTCGAGCTGCGGCGCGTAGGCCGCCGCGCGCTCCGCCGCGCCGCCGGCGCTCACACGGTCGCTCTTGAAGTCCACTACCGTGATACCGCCGTCCTCCTCGAAGAACAGGTCGCACACGCCCTGCAGCAGCACCCTCTCTCCGGCGGGAGCAGCGGGGAAGTAACGCGCCGCGTCGTCGAGGACGGAAAACTTGAATTCGCGCCGCAGAGTCCCGCTCGAAAGCGCCCTGCGCCCGAGCGGACTCGCTGTGAACTCGCAGAGTCGGAATGCCTCATCCCGGACGGCGCGCGCCTGCTCCGGGGTGATAAACTTCTCGCGCTCGAGGCGGTCGATCTCACGGAGCGCGCCTTCTGTCGTCATGAGCTCCTCAAACCGCGCGAACTGCATGACGGTGTGCAGCGCGGTGCCTCGCTCGGTGGGGGAAAGGCCGGTGTCGCCGCTTATCAGGCGCGGCCGCACCGAGCGGAAGGTGTACTTGGCCGCCTGCTCTTCCGCGTCCCCGTCGGCGGCTTCGGACGCCGCCGGTCCGTCGTCCTCATCGTCGTAGCCGCGAAGTCCCTTGAGCTGTGTCGCGGTGAGCTTTGATGGGATTTCGGAAAGACCCTCTCCGGGATAGCGGAAGCTGAGGCGCCGCGAGATCTCCGCCGAAAGAGCCGCGTCCGGCTCCGCGTCCTCTGCACGCGTCTCGGAAGCGCCGTAGACGCTGCCGTCCTCCCGGAGCATATCCGCAAAGCTCACTGAGATGTGTCCCTCTGCGCTGAGGTCGACCTCGCCGGAGCCGGACAGAGCGCGGAGATCGCCGCCGTCCGGATGCTCCGCCGCGAGAGGTATGAGCCAGTCGGCGGGGCTCTGCGCCGTCACAAACGTGAGTTCGCCGAGAAATCCCGCCGAGAGCATCTTTTTGATGCGCTTTTCGGGATCTGCGTAGGCGCAGGTGAGGACGAGCTTCTCCTTTGCGCGGGTCATGGCGACGTAGAGTATTCGTAGCTCCTCCGCGAGCGTCTCGCGGCGCATCCGCTCGGATATTGCGGCGAAGGCGCCGGAGGGGTAGACGTAGCGCCTCTCGCGGTCGTATATCCGGAGCCCGACGCCGAGGTCCGGGTGGCAGAGCAGGTCGCCGCGCGTGTCGGCAAAGTTGAACTTCGTTGAAAGCGCCGAGTAGAACACGACGGCAAACTCCAGCCCCTTCGACTTGTGGACGGACATTATCCGCACGCCGCTTTCGTTCGAGCCGGCAGCTATTTCTCCGCGCTCTATCGCGCCCTCGAGGTAGAGGACAAAGCCGTGGAGCCCGCCGTTTGCCGAGGCGGCGTAGGCGCGCGCCTTCATGTAGACGAGATTGAGACGTTCCCGCCGCGCCGCGCCGCCGGTGAGGGCAGAGTATATCCCGACGATGCCGGTCTCGGCGTAGAGGTATAGCAGAAACCTGTCCGGAGAGGTCTTGCCCGACTCGCGGCGGAAGGCCTCGAGCCGCGACAGAAAGTCCCGCGCGCGGACGTTTCCGGCGTCCGCCGCGGCCTTTACCGACTCGTAGAAGGGTATCTTTTTGCCGCTCGCCGCGCGTATGAAAGCGACCTCGTCCGCCGTGAAGCCGAATACCGGCGAGAGCATAGCCCCGACGAGCGGAACGTCGAGATACGGGTTATCCACGGCGGTGAGTATCGAAAGGAGCGCGAGCAGCTCGGCGCTGACGTCGCTCTCGCCGGCGGAGCCGCAGGGTATCCCAAGGTTTTCAAATGCCTGGCGGTACATCCATCCCCGTCCTCCGGCGGCGCGGAGAAGCACGGCGATATCCTCGGGACGCGGCGCGCGCGTCCCGCCTCGCCCATCCGGAATAAGCAGGCCGCCGTCAAGCATCTCCTTTGCCCGCGAGGCGACGTAGGCAGCCTCCGCTGACTGCGCGTCGGCGCCGGTCGCCTCCTCATCGGCGACGCCGACTATGCACAGCTCGGTATCGTATGCGGCGTCCGGCGGGTCGGGGCGCGCGGGGGAGAGACGCTGCGCCTCGTCGTAGAGTATCTCGGAGGCTCCGCCGTCCATCAGCCGGCGGAAGAAATAATTCGTCACGTCTAATACCTCCGCGCGGGAACGGAAGTTGCGGGTGAGGCTCTGCCGTGCCGACGGAGCGCCGGCGTCTATCGGGGGATATTCGGTGTAGCGAGAAAGGAATATCTCCGGCCGCGCGAGCCGGAAGCGGTATATCGACTGCTTTACGTCGCCGACCATAAAGAGGGTCTGTCCCTCTCCGGCGGTGAGAAGGTCGCAGAGAAAGGACTGTATCTCGTTCGTGTCCTGAAACTCGTCAACTAGCACCTCGCGGTAGCGCGCGCCGACGGCGCGAGCCGTCTCGCTCGGCTCAAAGCTGCCGTCCGGCAGGGGAGACGCGAGGAGCCGCACCGCCTCATGCGAGAAATCGTCAAACTCGGCGGAGCGGCGAAGACGTTTCACGTCGCCGAATTCCTTGCCGAACAGCGACGCCGCCTTGAAGAGACCTCGCACGGCGGGCAGCGTGCTCCGAAGCTCCGCCGAGCACTCGTCTGCGCCCGCAAGAAGGCCGCGTGCGCGTTTTTTCGTGCTTTTCCAAATCTCGCGCATGGACTTTATCTTTTCTTTTGCGGGTTCGTCGCCGCGCAGGCTGCCGAGCCGCGCGTCCGGCAGGGAGAGGCGGGACGCGGCCTCGGCGAGGTCGTGCCTTTCGAGCGCGGAGAGCGCGGCGTTCGCGCAGGCAAGGTCGCTTTCAAGCGCGGGGACGTATGCCTTTTGCAGCTTTTCGTTCCCCGCCGCTGCGCTGATGGCGCGGGAAAGTATGTCAGCCCCGCCGCGAAGCAGGCGCTCCGCCGACCCGGCGAGCTCCGCGCCGAAGCCGGTATCGGCGAAGTCGTCCTTTTCGTACTCGGCGATTATCCGCTCCGCCCACTTCTCCGGGAACGGGTGGGCGCGCATGCTGTCGTAGAGCGAGGTCACCGCCTCCGAGATCTTGCGGTCGGCACGGCCGTAGCCGAGCGCTTCGCACATGGCGTCCATATCGCCGTCCCCGGAGGAATATATCTGCTCGAGCGTGGACGCGAGCGCATCTGCGCGCATCTGCTCAAGCTCGCCCTCCGACGCTATGCGGAAGCCCGCAAGGTCGGAGAGGTGCGGGTTTTCCCGGACTATCGCCTGACAGAGCGAATCTATCGTGGTTATGTTCTGCTTCGAGGCGGTGACCTGCCGCAGGAGGTGGCGGTCGCCTGTCTCGGCGGCGCGCGCGCCGAGCTCCGCGCCGAACCTGTCCCGCAGCTCTGCGGCGGCGGCGCGCGTGAAGGTTATGATAAGGAAGTCCTCCAGGTCGAGCCGTTCGCGCTCTATCCTGCCTATGACTCTCGAGACGAGCAGGCGGGTCTTGCCCGAACCTGCCGCCGCGCTTACGAGAAGTCTGCGCCGGTCAAAGCTTGCTGCGGCGAGCTGTTCGTCAGTCAGTCCGTTCATCCTGCTCCGCCTCCTTTTCTCCGTCGTTTTCAGCAGCCTCAAGCGTTTCCCAGAATCTTTCCGCAGACACGGAGGAGCGGACGTTTTCGCTGTCGTGTCCGCCGCTCGGGTCGAAGCGGCAGGCGATACGGTAGGGACAGCGAAGGCACGCGGCGTAGCTTCCGCGCGCCGTCGGATGCGCCTCCATCTCGCCGTGGAGGATGCGCTCCGCCGTCTCCTTGAGAGCGGCGCTGACATATTTCTCGAGCAGGTCGAACTGCTTCTTTGTGAGCTTGTACTGCTTTTCGGGCGGGAGGAAGCGGCGGTTTGTCCCCGCCTCCAGAGCGTCCTCCACGTCCGGGTCGCTCAGATATATGCCGCTCCTGCGCTCCTCGCGCTCCAGTCCTGCGCGGATATCCTCGCCGCTCTCGCCGCGTCCGCCGGAATAGAACGGTTCGGCGGCGGAGGAGTAGAATGCGCCGGCTTCCTCTGCGTCGGAGCCTCCGCCCTCGGCAAAGGAGCGTAGGGCGTGCAGGTATATCGGCAGCTGAAGCGACACTCCGTGGAAGATATCGGTGTAGTCGAACTGCTTCCTGCCGCTCTTGTAGTCTATCACGCGGAAGTAGGGGACGCCCGTCTTCGGGTCGCGCCAGACATCAACGCGGTCTATAACGCCGGTGAGGTTCCCGCGCTCGCCCGCGCGAACGGCGGCGAGCGGCGCGTCCTCGGTCCCGAAGCCGACCTCGAAGCCTGCGGGGCGGAAGCTGCTCCGCGCAAACTCATCCATGATGCTGTCGACTACGCGCTCAAGCGAGCCTTCGATGCGTCGGAAGAGGTGCTGTGTCCGCGCGCCGGATACCGCCGCAGGACCGAGGCGCGTGTCGACATAGCGGCGGAGCTCCTCGTGAGCTATGACTTTTGCCGCCTGCTTTTCTGCGTCGCCGATATCGCCGTCGAGCAGCCCGTCGGCGCTCGCGCGGCGGACGGTGTTCTCAAGCACCGAATGTATGAGCGTGCCGCTCTCGAGGGCGTCCAGCTCGGCCGTGCGCCTCTCGTTTGCCCGAAGGCCGTAGTTCATAAAGTAGCTGAACGCGCACTCGCGGAAGAGGTCGCTGCGGGAGGCCGTGAGGCTAGCGCGCCCGCCGTACAGCGCACGCGCCGCGTCCTCCGACAGCGGTCCGCGCGAGCCCACAGCCGCGGCGCGGGCGACGTCTATCTCCCGCGCATGCGTACCGTCCCGGCGGAAGCTATCGAGCGCCGCGCGCGCCGTCACATCTCCGCTGCCGCCGGCGGAGCGCATGGCGAGCTCGAGCGCGGGGCGGACGGCGTTCAGCAGCCGCTCCTCGCCGGACGGGGGAAGTATGTCCGCATGCAGCGCTTCGGCGAGACGCTTCACAAGCGGGCTCGGCGCGGACGCGCCGTCCTCGCCTGAGGGCGCCCAGGATATGTGCAACTCCTCGGAGGGGAGCGTGAGGACGGCAAACGCAGTATCGAGCGCGCGCCATCCGAGCCGCCTTGCGGGCGGCTCTATCTCTATGCCGAGCGCTCCGAGCGCCTCACGGTCGCGGTCGTCGAGAAGGTTCCCGCTCTCCTGCTCCGGCGGGAAGTTCCCTCCGGAGGCTCCGAGCAGCATGAGGACCTTCGGCCTGCGGTGGCGGAGACGTCCCGGCTCTCCGACGGCGGTCTCGTCCAGCGACGGCGGTATCGTGCCGACCTGAACTCCCTCGAGCAGCATTTCAAACAGGCGTGAGAACTCGTCGAACTTCATCGGCTCGTCTCCGGCGAGCTCGGAAAACTCGTCTATGAGGCCGCATACCTTTCCCCAGAGCTGACCGTATTCGCTCGCGGTGCGGAGGTCGCCCGCCTCGGCGTAGCTCTTTGCGGCGTCCGCGATGTGCCCCTCCGTTCCAAGCTCCTCCAGCAGGGAGTAGAACGCCTTCAGATGCTCGTCCGCGCTGTAGGTTTCGCCGCGGCGTATCTTCTCATCGAAGCGGACAAACGGCTCCGCGATGGCGCGGCGTGCGTCGTTGAGCCGCGCAAGCGCCGCCGCGTCCTCCTCGCCGGAGGGGTCTGAAGAGAATCCGCGCGGACTGCCCGTCCACTCGCGGAGCCACCCGCCGCCGTGTATCCGCCAGATATATATGTAGTTTTCAAGCTCGCAGCATTGTTCAAATCCGACGGGGGAGAGGCCGCTCTTCAGATAGCGCAGCACGTCCTCCCGGGCAAAGCCGCCGCGAATGATGTCGAGCGCCGCCGTCAGCGCGGAGAGTATGGGCGCGGAGAGAGCGCTTGTTTTTCGGTCGAGGAAGAACGGTATGCCCCACGCACCGAAGACCGCCTCGACGGCGGCGCCGTACTCGTCGTTCTGAGGTATTGCGACGGCGTAGTCGCGGAAGCTCCGTCCGTTCTCGCGGACGCCGGTGAGTATCTTCGCCGCCGCGCGCTCACACTCGTTCCAGACCGAGCTCTCGGCGGCAAATGTGACGGCGGCGCCGTCGCCGTGAAACTCCGCCTCGCAGTAACGCATAAATTCCCGCTCGACAAAACGGAGCGCGTCGGGGCGAGCGCCGTCGTCCGGGGGGACGTCCGTCGTCGAGACGCACACGCCCTCGCTCTCTGCGAGGCGGCGGAGGCGCGCCTCGGTGCGCGCATAGGTGTAGAGCGGATCCAGTTCGCCGAGCTCGGGGCTTATTCTGCTCCGGTCACAGCCGAGAGCCACCGTCAGCTCGCATGAGCGGCAGAGTGCGCGCAGGACCTCAAGCTCCTCCGCGTTGAACTCCGTGTATCCGTAAAAGAGAAAGCGCTTGTCCTCCGCCCAGCCGGTGAGTTGGAGTAGCTCGCCAAGAGCCTCGGTTTTGGATGTGCGGGAGCCTCGGCGCATGAGCTCGGCTTCATAGGCCCCGCCTATAAGGGCAAGGTCGTGCAGCCGGTCGCCGAGGCGTTTCTCGGCGCGCTCGGAGGCGGAGAGAAGAGTGTCAAACGATACACGGCAGGTGCGGAACTCGTCTATCACTCGCATGACCTCCGCAAGGAAGCGCGGCTTTTTCAGCTCGCCGCCGTAGACGCGCATATTTGTCGCCGCGCGCTGCGCCGAGGAATAGGTCAGCAGGAGCCTGCCCGCGTCGTCGGTGAAGCGTTCCGCGCTGCCGCCGCACTCCGCTGCCGCGCGCGACCAGAGCCGGTCGAGCGACAGTACCTCGCAGTACCGCGACGCACCGTCGCCGAGAAGCAGGCACAGCCGCCGCTCGCACTCGTGCGAGTAATGGCGGGGAACCACGATGAAAAGGCGTTCGTTCTCGCGCGCAGAGGCTCGGACGGCCGCGCCAAACAGGTCGGCCGAGGGAGGTGCAAAGAACAGATCGATCATTGGATAGACTCCTTTGAGGACAATAAGAGCGCCCCAAACCGCAGAGGCGCAATTTATATCATTATTATATCGTTATTATAACATCAAACAGGTCAGCCTGCAAGCCGGGCGGGAAAAATCGCTTCGCCGCCTGCATCGGCTCTTTGCGCGCTGTCCCAGCAAAGCCTCGCAGAGTTTCGCCGCCGAAGGCGGCGAAATAAATTTCAATCGTTTTTTCCGACGGCGTGTACGTCGGAAAAAACTCATCTCGCGGAGTGTGCGTCGAAGACGGCGAAGCCGGATTCCGCGCCTGTTCGCGCGGTGAATCTCGCGGCGGAGCCGCGAGTTCGCACAGGGCGATTCATTCGCCCGAGCATGTTTAATCGGAAGGGCTCCCACGCGGTCAGCGACCGCGTGGGAATTGCGTAGCGTAGCGCATGCTGTCGGTAGGGCTTCGCCCTATCCGACAGCTTCGCGAGAAATAAATCGCGGACGAAGCCCGCGATTTATTTCTCGCGAAAGAAAAATACCCTGCGGCAATGACGGGTGCCCGTAAGAAAGTTTTGAAGCCAAAATTATAATTACGGCATCTGTCAGGCTGGATTGGGGCAAACAAAAAGCACGAAGTATGGGGAGCAATCCCTG
>CANRIN010000025.1 GCA_947630675.1 uncultured Clostridia bacterium
TCGGCGCCCGAGGGCTGAAGGTCGCCATGCAGAAGCTCGACCCGTACCTCAACGTCGACCCGGGCACGATGAGCCCGTACCAGCACGGAGAGGTGTTCGTCACCGACGACGGCGCCGAGACCGACCTCGACCTCGGTCACTACGAGCGCTTCACCGACATCAATACCACCACGAACTCCTCCGTCACCTCCGGCAAGATATACTGGTCGGTGCTCAGCCGCGAACGCACGGGCGACTTTCTCGGCGGCACCGTACAGGTCATCCCGCACATCACAAACGAGATAAAGAACCGCATCTACCGCATGGGCACTCCCGGCACCGACGTCGTCATAGTCGAGATAGGCGGCACCGTCGGCGACATCGAGAGCCTGTCCTACCTCGAGGCCATACGCCAGGTCGCGACCGACGTCGGCAGGCAGAACGTCTGCTACGTCCACGTCTCGCTGATAGTATCCATACCCGGCTCCGGCGAGCTCAAGAGCAAGCCGACGCAGAACTCGGTCAAGGACCTGCTTTCGATAGGCATACAGCCGGACATCGTGGTCTGCCGCACCGACAGCCCGATAACCCGCGAGATACGCGACAAGATATCCCTCTTCTGCAACATCCCCTCCGAAAATGTGATTGAGAACGCCACGGCGTCCTCGCTCTACGAGGTGCCGATACTCCTCGCAAAGGAAGGGCTCGACAGCGCGGTCTGCCGCAAGCTCGACCTCGGCGACAACCCGCCCGACCTCACCGACTGGACGGATATGCTCCGCCGCCTCTCCTCCGCGAACCGCCGCGTCCACATAGGGCTTGTCGGCAAGTACACCGAGCTTCACGACGCGTACCTCTCAGTGGCGGAGGCGCTGCACCACGGCGGCATCGAGAACGGCGCGCACGTCGAGATAGACTGGATAGACAGCGAACATCTCGACGAGAGCAACCTCGAAAACAAGCTGCGCGGCTTGGACGGCATCCTCGTCCCCGGCGGTTTCGGCGACCGCGGCACGGACGGCATGATCCTCGCCGCGAAATTCGCCCGCGAGAACGACATCCCCTACTTCGGCATCTGCCTCGGCATGCAGATCGCCGTTATCGAGACCGCGAGGTCGGTCGCGGGCCTTCAGGCGCACTCCACCGAGTTCGACCCTAACACCCCCGCACCGGTCATCGACATCATGCCCGACCAGGTGGACATCACCGACAAGGGCGGCACGATGCGCCTCGGGCGCTATCCCTGCGTCCTCGTGGAAGGCAGTCTCGTCCGCGGCATCTACGGCGAAGCCGAGATAAGCGAGCGTCACCGCCACCGCTACGAGTTCAACAACGCCTACCGCGAGACGCTTGCGAAGGCGGGGCTCAGGATAGCCGGACATTCGCCGGACGACCGCCTCGTCGAGATAGTCGAGCGGCCGGAGAACAGGTGGTTCGTCGGCGTACAGTTCCACCCGGAATTCAAGAGCCGCCCGAACCGCGCGCATCCGCTTTTCCGTGACTTCATCCGCGCCTCGCTCGAGACGCGGGACGCGGCAAAGTAGCGCCGGTTCCGCAGATAAAACCGCATATTACGGGGGACGCTCGTGAGAGCGTCCCCCGTTTTCGATTTGCGGCGGATCCGGCCGTCAAACAGGCCGGCCGCAACCCGTGCTTGCGGAAATTCAAGCTTTGCATGGTTGTGCTTTGCGGCGTTTCGGTGTATCATTTCCGTTGAAAGGGAGGTCACGAAATGACTATCGGAGAGAAGATACTGTACTGTCGGAAGCGCACCGGGATGAGTCAGGAGGCGCTCGCGGCGGAGCTCGGCATATCGCGTCAGGCCGTCTCGAACTGGGAGACGGGCGAGGCGACGCCGGACACCGGGAGGGTCGTCACGCTCGCGCGGCTTTTCCGCGTCTCGACCGACTATCTGCTGCTCGACGAGCTCACCGAGCCGAACGGACTGCCGTCCGGTGAAGGCTCCGGCTCCCCGGAGGAGGTCTCCCCGGACGAGCCCGCCCGCGCCGTCCGCGAGCGGCGGCGGCGCTTCCGGATAGGCTTCGGGATCTTTTTCCTCGCCGCCGGGCTGCTCGGCGTCGTCTGTACGCTTTTCGGCGCGGGGTATGCCGCGGATCGCCTCACCTATTGGCAAACTGAGCTTGGAAGGTTCGGGACCGCGCTGACAGAGACATGGCTTTGGATGCCGCTGTTTGTGAGCATCTTTGTAATCGCTATCGGCGCGGTCATCCTGTTTTACGAGTATAGGCGTGAGGACTGAGGCGGCGCATGGCCTTGCCGGCACGGTCACACAAGGCCCGGCACGAAGGCAAAAAGGCGGCAGATGTCTGCCGCCTTTTGCAACATATTATCTATGACAACCTTCTTGAATAGCAGTACAGGTCCTCGCACTTCAGCTCGCCGTCGAATATCTCCCCGTCGTAATTCTCGGTAAAAAAGTTTTTGACGGTCTTTTCGTACCTGTCAAAGCCGTGCTTCACATAGAACGGGATGTTGTTCTCGGTCGTGCCGACGAGCATTTTGCGAAACCTCGGCTTGTAGTTGTCCGCGAGATACTTTATAAGCCTCCCGGCGTACCCCCTCCCGCGGAAGCGCTCGTCCGTCACAAGGTTTTTCAGCTCGACCGTCTCATCGTCCACCCGTACCGTCACGGCTACCGAGGCTGCCTCGCCCTTGTACCGCAGGACGAACAGCTCCCCATCGTCGAGATACTTCTCCACAAGCTTCTCGCTCGGGTCCGCTTCGAGCAGCAGGCCGATATAGCGCCGCTTGTCCTTTCTCTCCTTGCTTATCGTCACCTCCGGCTCTACCGGCAGAAACTCAAAGCCCTCCGACAGCTTCGGTGCGGAATGCTCCTTCCGCAGCGCCGCCTCCTCCTCGCTGAAAACGCAGCCGCAGTACTTCTGCATGTACAGTCCCATCTCGCGGGCGCGGTACTGCCCCCGGCGGAAGCGCGGGCGGAAGTCGCGGTAAAGAAACTCCACTCCGTATTTTTGCCCTATCCTCCCGCCTATCTCGCGTATCAGGTCGTGGCGCTGGTAGGGGCTTATCAGCAGCGTCGTGGAGTAAGCCTCAAAACCGTGCTCCGCAGCGTAGGCCGCCGCGCGGTCGAGGCGCGAGGCATAGCACGCGCCGCAGCGGTCGTCGAGATTCGGGAGCATCCGCACCCACGCGCGCAGGTCGTACTCGTCCGCGAGCTCGAGCGGCAGCTCGACACGCTTCGCATACTCTATGAGTGTGTCCCGCCTCATGCGGTACTCGGTGTACGGCTGGATATTCGGGTCATACCAGTAGCCGCAGAGCTCCAAACCCTCCTCGCGGAGCGCATCTATGCACTCGACCGAGCAGGGCGCGCAGCATATATGAAGCAGTACCGCCATAAGGTATCTCCTTTCGCATTATCCGGTGATCCGCCGCATATACTTCACCGTGACGCCGGGACTCCCGCGGTCTCACCGCGGAGAAACGGGAGAACAGCGCAGCATTCCGAAATTCGAGGTAAAGGTGGGAGCAAAACGGCTCTAAATCAAATATAATGACCGCTTCGCGGTTTATTATATCATATCGCTCTGCGATATGATATAATATGCCATGTTTTGCGGTTCCGCCCAAAGGGCGGGAGCAAAACGGCTTAAATCAAATATAATAACCGCTTCGCGGTTATTATACCGCACAACGGGCCGGGTGTCAAATCGGAGGGCTTTTTATTGTAATTTGATATTGCAAAAAACTTTAATAGGTGCTATAATGAGTTCGGCTCAAGCCAAATAAGGAATTGGAGGTAGTACATACTATGAAGAAGATCCGCGTTATTGCTCTTGTTCTTGCGCTGGTCCTTATGGTCGCGCTCTTCGCGGCCTGCAGCACGACCGGTACCTGTGAGGTCTGCGGCAAGGAAAATCAGAAGCTCTCGACTATCGAGGTTCTCGGCGTCAAGGTCAAGGCCTGCCCGAGCTGCAAGGCAGCCAACGACGCTCTCGGCTCTCTCGGCGGCCTTCTCGGCTAAGAGTTTTACCGGGTATAAACGGTCGGTCACGTTGTGACCGGCCGTTTTTCTTTGCTTTCGTTTGTGTACTTGTTCTGCCTTTCCCGCATATACTGATACAAGCGCCCATTACGGAAAGGTGTGAAAAGATGGAAATCAAGGGCATAGACATAAGCGAATACCAGACGGACATAGACTTTGAGCAGGTCAGGGCCGCCGGCATCGGATATGTGATGATACGCACCGGTTACGGCGCGAAATACGCGGATAAGATGCTCCGCTCGCACGTCGCGGGCGCGTCGGGAGCGGGACTCCCTTACGGCTTCTACCACTACTCTTACGCGCTCACCCCCGCTGAGGCGGAGGAGGAGGCCGAGTTCGCACTCGGCCTCGTGAAAGATTTCAAGCCCACGATGCCGTTTGCTTACGACGTCGAGGATGTGTCACAGAGGAGTCTCTCGCCGGAGGAGCTGTCCGCCGTCGCGGACGCGTTTCTCGCGCGTGTGGCGCGCGCGGGCTGCTACCCCATGCTCTACTCATACCTTCGGCGTCTCGCCGGCGATTTCACGCCGCAGCTGCTTGGTAAGTACGACGTCTGGCTTGCGCAGTGGGCGTCCGCGCCGGACTTTGACGGAAGTTTCGGAATGTGGCAGTATTCCGCGAGCGGCAGAGTGCCCGGCATCGCCTCTGCGGTGGATCTGGACGTTGCCTACCGCGACTACCCGGCAATCATCGCAGGCATGGAGCCGCCGGAGCCGGTTCCCAGAACGGATAACATACCGGACGGCTACGCGAAGGCGGCGGTGGAGAAGGCGGTCGCGCGGAAGCTCCTGCTCGGAGACGCCGGCGGAGACCTGATGCTCCACAGCCCTCTCTCCCGTCAGGACTTCTGCGTGCTGGCGGATCGGCTCGGTCTGCTCGACGTTTGACCGCGCGTCGTTTCCGGGGCGGATAACCGGATTTATGTAAAACCGCCGCGTTTTGCCGCGCACCCCTCCGACGAAAAGTTACAGGTCTACGTTTACATCGACGTATTTCGCCTTTTTCCGGGGAGCGTTCCGCGACTTTTGAACAGTATCCACAGACTTATCAACAACCCGATTATGTAAACCCCGTGCTCCTAGTAGAGCAGAGCTCTACCGACACCATGCGGGGCCTGCTGCCCCGCCGTTTCGTGAAGAAAGTGTTGGGCTTTGTCCGCGAAGCGGACAAAGCTGGTGCGAGCTGTAGAAGGCATCGACGCGGAAGATGTTCGAGCTCGCACTCGCTACATTTTTGCTTGTGCAAAAAGTAGCCAAAAACACACATAGGGGAGAAAACCAAGTTTTCTCCCCTATGTACCCCTCTTTCTACATATCAAGTCTCTACCACGCCACAAATAGCGGGAAGCTGGTAACAGCTTCCCGCTTATACTTTCTGCATAGAACCGCAAGTTTCATTTTCTTGGGATACTCTCTGCATTACGCCTATAGCTGGAGCGTTGAACCGGACTTTTTGACTCTACGACGCAGGAATCGTTCGATGTCGTCGACTGTCTGGGGAGAGTCGGATAGAAACTCACCCGGTCGGGTGAAAGATTTGTTTGATACAGAGTGTGTTCTGTTATGTGGGTTGCGGTTGTATGTCTGTATTGGGAGAGGGTTTATTAAGGGAGAGGGCGGAGCCCTCTCCCTTAAGCGCGTTTTTGGTTACTTTTTGCGCGAGCAAAAAGTAACGCAGGGGCGCGGGGCGGCACAGCCCCGCGAAGGTATCGGAACCTCTAGGTTCCGAATAATACCTCGAAGTTTTACTTCGTACAAGTAAAGAGGTCGCGGGCTCCGCCCGCTGATGGGACGCGGGGGTCGCCCCCGCGGATGCCCGCGGGGTCTGCCCCGCTAGATGGGTGTGGGGGCACCGCCCCCACAAAGTGCCCGTGAGGCTCAGCCTCACTTAGGGACGCGGGGTCCGCCCTGCAGATCCCTGCGGGGCTTCCCCGCTAGAGGGGTGTGGGCTCTGCCCGCTTGCTTGCGGGGCTTCCCCGCTGGATGAGTGTGTGGCGCAGCCCCGCGGCTGTTAGTCTCCCACGATTACCGACCCGTCGGACAGATCGTTCTCATCGTTGAGTGCGAAATGCAGTGTCTCGTAAGCTCTTGAGTCGTAGTGGAACACCTTGAGCTCAAACTCGTCTCCGGCGTGGCACCTGTCCATAATGGAGGAGAGATCGCTGTAGTTTTCGACCGTTTCGCCCTGTGCCTCGACTATGACGTCGTTGACCTGGAGGCCCGCAAGGTACGCGTTCGACTCGGGATGGACATAGCGCACGAGCACGCCTATCGGTATCGAGTAACGCTCGCTCATCGACTGGCTGACGTTGTCGCAGCGGAGGCCGATCGCCGGATATCCGGAGACATATCCGTGCTCGATAAGCTCGTCAACTATCGCCTTGGCGGTATTCGTCGGAATGGCAAAGCCGAGTCCCTCGATCGTCGTGGAGTAGTCCTGCATCTTGAGGGTGTTGATGCCTATTACCTGACCGTACTGGTTTATCAGCGGGCCGCCGGAGTTGCCGGGGTTTATCGCGGCATTGGTCTGGATGAGGGTCATGGTACGCTCGTCGACAGCGACATCGCGGTTTATCGCGGAGACGATACCGTCGGTGACAGTGCCCATCAGGTCAAGACCGAGCGGGTTGCCTATCGCTATGACCGGATCGCCCACGAGCAGAGCATCCGAGTCGCCGAACTCCGCCGACGGCAGGCCGGTCGCATCTATCTTGAGCACCGCGAGGTCGCTGCGGTCGTCCATACCTATCAGGGTAGCGGGATACTCCGTGTTATCGAGCATCCGCACCGAGAGGTCGGTGGCGTCCTCGACGACGTGGCAGTTGGTGATGATATATCCGTCCGAGCTCATTATTATCCCGGTGCCGGTGGAGGTTGCGGCTCCGCCGTAGCCAAAGTAGTTGTTCTCGTAGTAGCTCGTTGCTATGACGCCGACGGTCCACTGTGTGCATTTAGCGGCTATCTCCTGCTCGGTGAGCGCTCTGCCGGTGTCGCCGTAGTCGACCTGGGAGACCGGGCTGTCGTTTATCTCCATCTCGGGGCCGCCGTTTCCTGCGGGGTTGGGAGATACGGTGGTCTGCGGGTTGCCCGGTGTGGGCGACACGAACACGGAGACGTCGGGCTCTTCGCCGTCATTACTCTCCGAGTTGCCGCTGCCCCTGCGGGAGATGGTGATGCCGCCCTCGTCGTTTGTGTGTACGTCGTAAAGTATCGCGAAAGTTCCTACCGCGCCGCCGAGCACCGTCAGCACAAGCAGCGCCGCTATCAGGCGGCGGAGCACCTTGCGCTTTTTCTTCGGAGGCTTGGGCGCGTTCGGGACGGCGTAGTAGTAGGGCTGCTCATACACCGTGTTCCGGTTCTGCGGCGCATAGCGGCCGTCGGAGTAGGGCTGCTGTCCGTAGGGCGCGTACTGCCCGCCCATCGGGGCCTGCTGTTCCGCGCTAAAGCTCTGCTGCGCATTAAAGGACGGCGCGGGCTCGCTGAACATCGGCCGCGGACTCTCCTGTGTCGGCTGCTGCGGGACGGCCGGACGCACCGGCTCGTAGTCCCTGCCCGTCGGGTATCCCGGCTCGCTTGCGACGCCCTCGCTGTTTATCGCGGTCTCCGCCGCGTACGGATACGGCTCGACGTGCGGTGCCGACGGCTGCTCCTGCGGCTCGGGGGTCGCCGGACGGTTCGCGTCCTGCCCGTGTACGGAGTACGAAGGCTCTGCGGAAGTCTCGGGCGCCGTCTCGCGGCTCTCGGCCTCCGCCGGGGAAGCCTGTCCGTCCACGCGCTCGTTCTCGGAGGTCTCGGGTGTACCCGTTCCCTCTTCGCCGTTTGTGAACTCTTCGTCAAAATTCTTTTCGTCAAACATATCTGAAGCTCCTTTCGAAACGTTTCTTCCGTTTACAAGAAAGAGTATACTCAATACTTTTGAGAAAAAAGTTAAGCTGTTGTGAATTTTTTGTTAATGCACGCGCTTTTATTTTATCCTCCGGCGGCATACGGCCTCATAAGACAAAACAAGGGGCGGCGGGATGCTTCCCACCGCCCCGTTGACCTTCGGGTATATCGTTCCCTTATATCTGCGGGAACTCCTTGTTCTCCACCTCTGCCATGGCGTCCTTGCGGCTGAGGTCGATGCGGCCGCGGTCGTCGATCTTTATGACCTTGGCCCATGTCATGTCGCCGACGTTCAGCACGTCCTCTACCTTCTCGACGCGGTGATTCTCGAGCTTGGAGATGTGTATCAGTCCCTCCTTGCCGGGGGCGATCTCCACCATCGCGCCGATGGGCAGGATGCGGGTGACCTTGCCGTAGAAGACCGAGCCTATCTCCGGGTCGTTGACAATAGCGTCGATTATCCTGAGGGCGCGGCGGCAGTCGTCTATGCTCTGGGAGGCGATGAAGATGGAGCCGTCGTCCTCGATGTCTATCTTGGTGTTCGTGTCGGCGGTTATCTTCTGGATGACCTTTCCGCCGGAGCCGATGACCTCGCGGATCTTGTCCGGGTCGATCTTCGTGCGTATCATCTTCGGCGCGTACTTGGAGAGCTCCTTGCGCGGCGCGGGGATGACCGGCAGCATTATCTCGTCGAGTATCTCGAGGCGGGCCTTGCGGCAGCGCTCAAATGCCGACTTGATTATCTCGGGCGTGAGTCCGTCGTTCTTGAGGTCCATCTGTATCGCGGTGATGCCGTTCTTCGTACCGCCGACCTTGAAGTCCATGTCGCCGTAGAAGTCCTCGACGCCCTGGATGTCGGTAAAGGTCGTCCACGTTCCGTCCTCGGCGTTGTCTATGAGGCCGCAGGAGATACCGGCGACCGGCTCCTTTATCGGCACGCCCGCGTCCATAAGGGCGAGGGTAGAGGCGCATATCGAGCCCTGCGAGGTGGAACCGTTCGAGCTCAGGACCTCGCTGACGAGGCGTATCGCATACGGGAACTCCGCCTCGCTCGGTATGACCGGCAGCAGAGCGCGCTCCGCGAGCGCGCCGTGGCCTATCTCACGCCTGCCGGGGCCGCGCAGTCCGCGCGCCTCGCCGACGGAGTAGGACGGGAAGTTGTAGTGGTGCATATAGCGCTTGAACTCGTCGTTATAGATGTTGTCGAGCTTCTGCTGGTCGCTTATCACGCCGAGCGTGCAGCTCGTGAGGACCTGGGTCTGTCCGCGCGTGAACAGTCCCGAGCCGTGGGTACGTGGCAGGACGCCGACCTCCGCCGCGAGCGGACGAATCTCATCCATGGCGCGGCCGTCGACGCGCTTGCCCTGCATCAGCCACTCGCGGACGACGACCTTCTGGGCCTTGTACATTATCTCTTCCATCTGCTCGGCGACGTGCGGGTACTCCTCGCCGAAGTGCTCGATTATCTCGCTGCGGACGACCTCGAGCCGCTCCTCGCGGATATTCTTGTCGTCGGTGTCGAGCGCGTACTGGAGCTTGTCGTGCGCCCACTCCTTGACCTTCGCGCAGAGCTCCTCGTCAAACGAGCTCGCGGCGGGGACGAACTTCTCCTTGCCGACCTCGGCGACCATGCCGTTGATGAACTCGACTATCTTGCGGTTCTCGGCGTCGGCGAGCATTATCGCGTCAAACATGACGTCCTCCGGGACCTGGTCGGCTCCGGCTTCTATCATGACGACCTTCTTTGCGGTGGAAGCGACGGTGAGGGCGAGGCTCGACGCCTCGCGCTCGGCAGCGTTCGGGTTGAGTATCAGCTTGCCGTCTACAAGTCCGACGGCGGTGCCGGCTATCGGCCCGTTCCACGGCACGTCGCTTATCGCGACGGCGGCGGAGGCGCCTATCATGCCGACTATCTCGGGCTGGACGTCCGGATCTTGCGACATAACGGTGCAGATTATCGCGACGTCGTTGCGCATATTCGAGGGGAAGAGCGGGCGCATCGGACGGTCGATGAGGCGTCCGTTCAGCGTGGCCTTCTCGCCTGCGCGGCCTTCGCGGCGGTTGAACGAGCCCGGGATCTTGCCCGCGGCGTAGAGCTTCTCCTCGAAGTCCACCGACAGCGGGAACCAGTCGATGCCCTCGCGCGGACGCGCGGACGCGGTGACGGTGACGAGCACGGCGGTCTCGCCGCAGCGGCACATCAGCGCCGCGTTCGCAAGCTCGGCCATCTTACCGTATTCGAAGCTGAACTCCTTGCCCGCTATCTCCGTTTTGAAGACGCGGTAGTCCTTGAATTCTCTCCTTGTGACCATATACTTCTTATACCTCCTGTTTTATAAATCAAACGGAGGGACTCCCTTTAGCACTTGAAAACGCGCTCGGCGAGGGCATTTTCAAACGCTAAAAGGTCGCCCCGGTCCGTTTATTTGCCGTGAGACCGTGAAAGAGCGGGGCGGCGGAACCGCCCCGCCCTGCGGGTAACTTACTTACGGATGCCGAGCTTTGCGATAAGCGCGCGGTAGCGCTCGATGTCCTTGGAAGCAAGGTAGTCGAGCAGGCGGCGGCGCTTACCGACCATCATGAGCAGGCCGCGGCGCGAATGGTTGTCGTGCTTGTGGACCTTCAGGTGCTCGGTGAGCTGGTTGATGCGCTCGGTGAGTATCGCGACCTGAACCTCCGGCGAGCCGGTGTCGGTCGGATGGGTGCGGTTGGCCTCGATGATCTCGGTCTTCTTTTCCTTGAGGATCATAATAAACTATCACCTTTCTTTGATTATTGTCGTACAGCGAAGTACCGGGCGGGTGACCTACTCGTTTCGAGCCGTCTCCACGGAACTGCGCCGCCGACACAGATGCAACAAATATTATAGCACGGAGCTCGTGATTTGTAAACATCTCCGCGCCGATTTTTCCGAATTTTTTCAGTCGACCGGCAGGATCTGCTCCAGCTTCTCGCAAGTGTCCTCGAGGTATCCGCCCTCGAACAGCTCGATAAGGCCGTTGTCGCTCTGGCTTGCAAGCGCCGGGTCTATCGGTATCCTGCCGAGCATCGGGATGCCGAACTCCTCGGCGACCTTCTCGGTCTTGCCCTCTCCGAAGGGATAGAGCTTCTTTCCGCAGTCGGGGCACTCCATATAGCTCATGTTCTCGACGATGCCGAGTATCGGGATATTCATGAGGCCCGCCATCTTGACGGCCTTCGTGACTATCATCGAGACGAGCTCCTGCGGGCTCGTGACGACGATGATACCGTCCACCGGCACAGACTGAAACACGGTGAGCGGAACGTCTCCCGTTCCGGGCGGCATGTCGACGAACATATAGTCCACGTCGACCCACACAACGTCGGTCCAGAACTGCTGCACTACGCCGCTTATGACCGGGCCGCGCCACACGACGGGGTCTGTCTCGTTCTCGAGCAGGAGGTTCACCGACATGACGTCGATGCCGGTCTTGGAGCGCACCGGCAGGATGCCCCACTCGGTCGTGAGGGCGTGCTGCTTCAGACCGAACGCCTTCGGTATCGAGGGACCGGTCACGTCCGCGTCGAGTATGGCGGCACGGTGCTCGCGGCGGCTCATGCCGACGGCGAGCAGGCTCGTGACGAGGCTCTTTCCGACGCCGCCCTTGCCGCTCACAACGCCGATGACCTTCTTTATCGAGCTCATGCGGTGCGGCAGACGGTGTCCGTTCTCGTCCACCTCTTCGCGGGAGGCGCACGCCTCTCCGCAGGTGGAGCAGTCGTGAGTGCAGTTTTCCGGGGTCTCGGCCTCGGGGTTCTGCATTACTTCATCGCTCATTATTTTCCTCTCCTTTTTCGGAAGTTTTTTACTCAAAATCCTCGGGACCCTTCTTGGGCGGCTTCGTTATGACGACCTCGCCCGCCGGTCCGAGCAGCGGCGTGAGGCCGCCGCCGTACCCGTTCATCCTGTACAGGTAGTTGACGCCGGTGGCGGTGTCTACCCATATTTCAAACCCGTCCGCCAGTCCCTGCGAAAATGTCTTCAGAAATCTCTTTTCTGCCAAAAATATCACCGTCCCGTTTGAAAAAAGACTATACGGTAATTTATATCTTACGCCGCGCGGCACAAATTGTCAAGACTATTCTGCCCCGCCGCGGACAGAATAACAGCGAAGAACCTGAGGAGGAACGGGAAATGAAAAAGGAAAAGGACGACGTCGAACTTCTCGGCGCAGTATACGGCACGGTGACGATGGGCGCGGGCGCGACCGAGCATCTGCTTTCGGTGACGACCGACCCGTCCCTGCGGGACGAATTCACAAACCAGCTGAGCCACTACCGCGCGCTCGAAGCGGCGACGCTCGGACGGCTGCACCGCCTGCACGAGCGCCCGGACGACTACGGCTCGATGACAAAACTTATGAGCAAGGCGGGCATAAAGCTCAACACGGCTCTCGACGCGAGCTCGTCCCACCTCGCAGAGATGGCGATACGCGGCGCGGACATGGGCATCACCGAGATCGAGGGCGCGCAGAACTCCTGCCCGGGCGCGTCGGACGAGGCAAATCATCTCGCCACGGCGCTCATTGACTTCGAGAAGCAGTGCGGCGAGGACCTGAAGAAATACCTTCGATAGTCGGCGCGAAGCGCCGAATGCTGATGCGCCCGGTAGGAGCTGCCGGAAACGGAACAAGTTGAAGGGCGCATGTTCTGCGAGGCTGTATACAGAGCACGAGGGCGGGACCGAAGTCCCGCCCTCGTTCGTTTGTTTTGAAGCGTGTATCGATTTGCTTACTTTGTTATCAGCTCGCAGAAGCGCATGAATATCGTCGCAACTTCCGAACGCTTCGCATATCCGTCGGGGTTTATCGTGTTGTTGGGGTTGCCCTTGATGAGGCCGACGCCGACCGCCCACCGGAGCGCATCCTGCGCGTATGCGGAGACCTCGCCGGAGTCGCTGAACTTGTTCAGGCTGCCGGAGGTCGAGACGTTCATACCGATGTCCTTGGCGTAGCGGTACAGCATGGTCGCAAGCTGCTCGCGGGTGACGTTGTCCTGCGGTCCGAACGTGCCGGACGTGTAGCCGGTGATGATGTTGTGCTCGCTCGCCCAGGCAATGCCGTCGGTGTACCACTCGCCCGCCGCGACGTCGGCAAAGGTGCCGGCGGCGTCAACGTGCTCGCCGCTCTCGAAGCGCCAGAGCACCGTCGCGACCATCGCGCGGGTCATCTCCGCGTTGGGCGCGAAGTTGTTGTGTCCGACGCCCTTGAAGAGCTCGTGCGAGCTGGCGAAGTCGACCGCGTTGCTGTACCAGTCGGCCGAAGCAACATCCGCAAAGGTTATGCTGTTGTCCACGATCTTCACCGAGCAGGAGCCGTCCAGCACGGCGTAGGCGTGTCCGTTCTCGACGATGGACTTCTTCACTATCGTCTCGGAGCCGTCGGCGCCGACTATCACGAGGACGTTGCCGCCGGAAGCCTTCGGCAGGTCGACCTTCAGGCCGCCGGAGAGGGTCTCCACCGGCTTGCCGTCGATGGCGACCTCGATGCCGACCTCGCCGCCGGTCTTCTCCTCGACGGAGACGGTGACCTTGCTGCCGGTCTTGTCGGCGAGCTCGTCGAGGCTGTCGCCCGGCAGGGTGACGTTTGCGGCGTCGGTCTTCACGGTGAGGTCGAGGTCGGAGCCGTCCGCCATCGCGTCGACGCTCTTCTTGTCGAGCTCGACCGAGACCTTGTCGGCGTCGCCCGTGACCTGCGGCTCAACGACTATCTCGTCCGCGCCGCTCTGCTTTGCGCTCTCGACGGCGCTCTCGACCTCGGCGGCGTCAACGGGCGCCTTGGCCTCGCCGGAGGCGTCGGCCGTGACTTCGGGAGTGATGACGTTGTCCGTCTCGGGCGCGGTGCTCGGGCCGGACGCTCCGCCGCCTGCTCCGCCGCCGCCGAAGGAGCCGCCGCCGGAGGGCGCATCCTTCTCGAAGGTGGGCACGAGCGTGACATCGTCCTTGGGCATCGTGAAGGTATAGGTGCCGTCATTGTTATTCGTAGTGTCTACTTCACTACCATCGCTCTTGAGCACCTTGAAATCCGTGAGATGGTAGCCGCTTTCGGGCGTGACGGTGACGGTGACAGGCTCGTTCTCATTCGCGGTGGTGGGGTCAGCCGTGACGGTGCCGCCCGTGATGTTCGCCGCCGGGATCACCGCGTACTTATCGGTGATGTTCAGCGACAGTGTCTTGGTAACGGTTATGGTCTCGCCCTGCTCGGCCTTAGCCGGATCGGGGTGCGTAAAGACTATCGTGATAGTAACGTTGGTGGTGCCCGGAACCAGACCCTTGAGGGTCGCGGAGCCGGGAGCACTCGTACTTTTCGTCACTTCTACCAGACCCACACCGTCGTTGTCAACGGTCCAGGTGCCGGACTGAATTAAATGTCTATAATTCTCATGGGTGGGCTTGACAGTCACTGTCTCCTCACCCTTATCGGTGTGGAGCAGAACCATATCGTTCGGCAGGGTGAAGCCGAGCTCGGGGAGATACGAAATCGTCGTGGGCTCGGTCCGCTTGCCGCCTATCTTGGCGTAGATGGTGCCGGCCTCCTTGGCAAGCGCATCGGCGTCCAACTGGACGGTGAACTTACCGTTGTTTCCAGCGGGAACCTCCGCTGTCTCGCTCACGGGATCATTGCAGGCCTCGTCACTGTAGAATGTGACCTTCTCGTCGGGTTTGAGCTGAGAGGTTTCGATATCCACGACCGCGTAGTCGTTCTCGGGCAGGTTGTAGACGGTGGCGTTGACGGTGCGTTTGTCCTCCGCCATGTTGACCGTGAATGTGCCGGTCACGGGGCTGACATAGTTGATGGTGTCTTCGGGTTCAAAGCTCCACTCGAAGTTCTCGGTCAGATCCCTCACGGTCGCGGCGGAATTTGTCCACTGGAAAGTGCCGTTAAGCTGCGCGTTTTTCACACCGGTGAAGGTGGTTCCCGGAACGGTGATTTCAGACAGAGCTGTGCCCTCCTGGGCGGACAGGTTAGTAGGCGCGGTGACTGTAACCGTGGCCTTGGTGATGGTCAGGGTGCGTGTCTCCTCAGTCACGCCGTAAGTCTTGTCTGTCTCGGAGCCGGCCTCGGGGGTGGCAGTTATAAATACCTGATATTCGCCTGCGTTCGTGGGATTTTCAGGCACATAGCTCACCGTGACATCGGCCTTAGGCGTGGTCTTGATCTGAGCAACATCGATACCCTGCACTTCACCGTTATAGGGGACGGTGAGGATGTTTGCGGGAACCTCTATCTCGATCTGCTTCTCATTCAACACCGGTACGGTGACCGTGCCGGAAAGTGTACCGGTGTAATTGGAATTAGTGGGGGTAAAGGTCCACGGGAAATCTTCCGTACCAACTTCATTAAAAGTACTTGTCGGCTCAGGAGACCATGCCCATGTACCCGCAACGGTCATATCTTCGTTGTGCGGGTTCTTGACAACGCCCTCGATGATTTTGACTTCGCTCTTGGGGCCGCCCTTATAGCCCGCATTGGAAGACGGCTGCTGTGTGATGCAGTCATTTGTCAAAGCCGCCTTGTTGACGACAAATTTGCCGGTGACGGCGCTGCCGGAAAGTTTATAGTTTCCGCCCTCATTAAGAGTCGCGGTGATGTTATACTCCTTTGCATCTGCACCGGTCGCCGTGCCCTCGCTGGAGAAGGTGACATCCAGATTGTCCATTCCTTCGCCCTCGACAAAGCCATTCGCTTCCACAGCCGTAAAGTTGTGCTTTTCAAAGCCGGTGAAAGTCTCGCCGTAATACTTGGACAGGGTGACATCATCCTTGACCCTCAGCGTGATAGTCTTGGGGTTGATGGTGCCGGTGTGGCGAAGCATACCGTCATTGGGAACCTTGTAGTTCGCCGGATTTGTCGCAGCGTCATTACCGGAGGCCAGAGTGATACCGGTAATGGTAACCGACTTGCCCTCGCCGGCATTGGGGTCATCGAACATAGCGGTGTATCCTTCGCCTACTTTCAGGCTCTCGCCGGCGACCGCTCCGTCATAAACCCGGAAACTAATTGTATCATTAAAGCCCATCTGGCCGTCATAGGTCTTTGTGATAGAAGAGACGACCATCAGATTTACGGGCTTGGGCTCGATAGTCAGGTGGAATATCTGAGACACGGGGGCATAGTCGCCCTCGCCCTCATAGGTCGCCCGGATGTCCCAGGTGCCCGCGTCTTTCGGCCAATTAGTCCCATCCGCATTTATGGACGTCCAGCTTCCGCCTGTATCTTCCGCCCCCGAGTGATCGCTCTGATGCAGACGATACTCATACTTTACCACGGCGTCTCTGAGGGTAGTCTGCGTGTTGCCCTCGCCCAGATAGGTCACATAGGCCTCTGCCTGATGTGCATTGCCGTCATAGGTAACGGTCTCCCCATACTTATTCGTATTTCTATGGAGCGTGGTGGGGGTCTTCTTAAGAACCTTTACATTGACAGTGCCCTTTACTTCTTCATAATTGTTTTGGTCGGTCGGGGTGAACGTCCAATGGGCTTCCTCGCCGTCTCCTGTACTCTCCGTTTTGTTGTTGAAAGTCGTATTTTCCTCTGTGTCCCACTTCAATTCGCCGTCAACTTTTGCATCGTTATACGGGTTGCTGAAAATGCCGCTGAGGGTGGATTTTTCAAGTTCGTCGTTCACCCGGATAGCGGTGGCGGTGACGCTCGCATTGCCGGTAGGTTTGGCCTGTTCGACCTTGATGCCGCCTTCGACCGTTACATTGTAGTTTGCGGGCTGCGCTTTCACCTCGTACTTATATTGGTCGGTCTTTACGCTCGCGCCGCTGCTGAAGCCCACGTTGTCCAGAACCAGACCCTTATCGATCAGTTCAGAGTATGTAAGGCCTTCTTTGCCCGTAATCGTGGGTACAGCTGTCGGCCCGCCCTCGCTCTTCTGCCACTGCCCGTTATTGTCGAGGCTGACGATCTGCCCGTATTTCTTGGATATTTCACCCATTTTCAGGGTGACTTCCGTGGGCTTGACCGTGAGCTTAAGCTGAATCTGGGTAATACGGGACAGTGGGTTATCCAACTTGATAGTATCGGTGTAGGTGCCCGCCGACAGGGTTTCATTCGGCGTGCACTTGAGTATTATGTAGGGCGCGTCGGACAGTTCGATCTCGTCCTTACTCTTTCCTGCATTCTCGCCCGCGCCGATCCAGTACTTATCGCCGTTTTGCGGAACCTGGCCTGCGTTTTCGGGAGCAGCATTAGTGGTATCAAACGCTATCGTGAAGTGGTTGGTGGACTTGGTCATCGTATAGAAGCCCTTGTCACCATTCTCTTTGCTTCCGAGCGTCTGGTTGCCGATATTGACGATGTAGATGTTGATGGCCTGCTCCGCAGTATCGGCACCATAATCTATCTCTGTCTCAAACGCAAGTTTGCTCTCGGGGGCTACGCCTGCCCACTGTGAAGGCAGCTTTTCCGAAAGCACAAAGTCCTGCACCGGCTTGACGCCGAAAACGGCGTAGACTTCCTTTGTGGTTTCTTTAGCCGTTTTCACATACGTGCCGCCGCTATTTCCACTTATAGTCGTCGACCAGCCGACGAATTCCTCGCCTGCCTGCCCGCCGCCGGCAGTTCCGTTCTGCAGGGTGGGCAGGAATACGACATGCTTATCCTGCGGCGCAAAGATAGAGTGGCCTCCGTTGCTCTGAATTATGCCGTCGGTGCTATCGAAATTACCTTGATCAAGATTTCCTCCGCCATTTGCATGCAGGTGGATCTCGACCAACGTGACTTCCTTTTCCTGATATTCCTTTGTCTCAGTATTGGTGACCTTCACGGTATAGGTATTCGTACCGCTCTTCAGGACGCCATCCGGCGCCTTGAAGTAAATCGCGCCGGATGACCCGCTAACGGTAGAAGCCCCGCTTCCCGAATACTTATACCCGGAAACATTATGATACTCGCTATCGCTATTTTTGTCTCCGGCTTTTACCGCAACGGTAAAGTTATTCCTGTCCGGGTCGGTTGTCCGGGGATCAACACGCGTTTGGAGTCCCACTACGAATACGTTCCGCAGCGTATCAAAATTAGCGTCTTTCGTTTCGCTCCAGTCGTCCGCCATGACCGGCGGATGGGTATACGCAAAGGTGACATAGCTGATGATGCTTTCCACCTCTTGCCCCGCCTCCGCCGCCGCGAACGCGGTGGTCGGCAGCAGCGACAGCACCATCACGAGTGCCAGCAGTGCCGACAAAAGTTTCTTTTTCATAAATATACTCCTTCCGAAATTGATTCAGGGGAAAAACCGCCCGGGTGAGTCGGACGCGCTTTGATTTTTTCCCGCGTCGCTCCTTTCCCGGGCCGGTCTGTGCTCTGCTAATAATTTACCATATCCGCCCAGCCTTGTCAATCGGAAAACGTTGTAAATTTGCCTAAAAATCACTTATATATATATATATATATATATATATTGGCGGCGTTCTCGCGGAAAAGGTTGCGAATCCCGCCGTATTCCGAGAAAAACGGCCCGCGGGAGGGACAGAAGCTTCTCCCGCGGGCCTGTTTTTCGATTTTTTCCGCCGCTTACCTGTCCTCGTTTATGAAGCGGTAGACATGCGCTGCGGAGCCGCTGTCGTCGAGGACGATGAGGGTGTCGACCTCGCCGCCGTCCATCTCCTCGACCGCGTCCGCCGGGGTGAGCGGCAGCTCGGCCATGTCGACGTTCTCGACCGTTCCGCTCACGAAGTCGACTATCGTCGCCGCGGTGTCCGCGCCGTAGGTGACGACCGTGCTGTCGCCGCTGCCGGCGGTGCCGACGACGAGGATGAAGTCGGAGGCGTGGGTAAGGATGCCCTCGGTGCCGGTGACCTCCTCGGCCTCGGTGACTATGCCGGCGGCGTTCATCGTGAAGGTGTAGATGCCGCCCTTCTCGACCGACTTGTCAGCCGCGGTGTACTGCTCTATCGCGCTGCCGTTCCACGCGGAGAAGCGGACCTTGCCGTCTGCGATGTTGACGATGTCGCTCATTATGATGTAGTGCGCGGCGTCCTCGCGGTCGCTCAGCTTGACATTGCGCAGGACCGCGACCTTGAGGTAATCCTCGGTGCCGTAGAGGTCGCCGATGACGGTGTAGACGGTCCTCTCCTCTGCCGCGCCCTCGAAGGACGGGATGTTCGCCATGCCGCGGACGACTCTCCACTCGCCCTCTATCTCGAGGAACATGAGGGTGTTGCGGTCGACGAACTTCTCGCCGAACTTAGGATAGCCGGACTCGTAGCTGAACTTCTCCGAGTAGGTGTCGCCCTCGGTGTCGACGGTCTTGAGCGTCGCACGGCCGTCCTCCTCGACGGTGAGGTCGTAGAGGCCGAACGGGATGTCGTTCGTCTTTACGACGTCGTCGGGATTGGCGACGGTGAAGAGCGCCTTGCTGCCGTCAGAGGTGAGTATCTCGGCCTGCCAGTTCCAGCCGACCTTCGTCGCGCGGAGCACGAGGGCGTAGTTTGCGGACTCCTCGGTGCTCTCCTCGTCGCAGTCGAGGATCATGCTGCCCCAGCGGTAGTAGGTCGCTTCCTTGCCGAGCGGCGCGTCCTCCGGCTTGAAGCCGCTGATGCCGGTCGCGGTGGCCATACGCTCGCCGTCGATTATGACGTAGTCGGCGGTGTAGCCCTCGGCCGTGCCCTTGAAGACGTCCGGCTCGCCAAAGACGGTCTTGCCGTTCTCTATCTTGTAGAACACTGCCTTGGCGCCCGCCTCGAGACCATCAAGACCCACGGCGTTCTCGTCGGTGTAGCGGCTACCGGAGACGGTGACGGTGCCGGTCGAGGTGACGCGGCTGACCGCGGCGTAGCTGTACTTTATCGCGAGCACGATGTCTATCTCGCTGTCGCCGTCGTTGGAGATGGCGCGGATATCATGGCCGAGACCGAGCTTTTCGACGGTGTCCTTGTCCGACGCGCCGAAGTTGATGTAGTACTTCGCGTCCTCCGCGACATCATCCTTCGCAAGCTCGAGCTCGCGGGTGTTCGTGTCGTCGGTCGCGACGCTGCCGTAAGCCTTCGCTATGGCCGCGGAGTTGAAGCTGCCCTGTGCGTCGCGGAGACTCATGCCGCTCTTCACCTGCACGAGCGCGGTCACGGCGCAGCCGATCTGGTCGACGGTCGAGGAGGCGGGGACGAGCACGGTCTTGCCGTCCGCGCTTATCACCGAACCCTTCTCGGTTATCGCGGCGCCCTCGATGGCGGCCTCGGTATTCGCGACGAGTATGCCGCTTACTGCGGTGAGGCCGAGGTGCTCCTCGCCGAAGCTCACGCCGGTCTGGACGGGACGCAGGTTCGCGTCGTAGCTGATGGTGCTGACGTAGATGAAGTTTGCCATGAGCTGCGCCGCGTCGTCACGCCTTATCGGCTCGGCAAGGCTGCCATCGAAGCCGGCGGTGAGGCCGTGGCGTATCGCCGCGGTGAGCACGTTGAACTGCCAGTTCGCGCCCACGAATTTCTCTACGTTCTGGTCATAGCCGAGGGCGGTGAGCAGCATCTTTGAAAACTCATAGCCCGTGACCGTGTCCTTCGGGCGGAAGCGTCCGTTGCCCGAGCCCGCGACAAGGTCCATGACCGACGCGTAGTTGATGTATCCCTCGGCCCAGAGACCGCGGTCAACATCGCGGAACAGGCTCTCGCCCGCGAACAGCTTCGCGCCGTCGTCCTCGCCGCGCATGGCGACGTAGATCATCTTCGCCGCCTCGGCGCGGGTCAGAAAGTCCTGCGGCTCGAACCTGCCAGTGTCGTGACCCTTGAGTATCCCAAGGCTCACAAGAAGCTCAACGGCTTCTACGTTGCGTATGTCCGCGCTGTCCTTGAAGTTCAGTGCAGACGCTGCCGGAACCAGCGTGAGCGCAAATACGAACACCAGCGCCATTGCCAGTACCTTCTTCAGATTTCGCATCTTCAAGTCCTCCCTGAAAGTTTTTCGCCGGTTTCCCGGCCACGGTGTAACTATACCGCCTTCTCGGCCAAAAGTCAATTATTTCGGGCGATTTGTAGCTGTTTTGTAATGATTATCGGGATATTTGCTAATTTTTTATATAAATTAAGGAAGCGCTGGAAATTCCCGGACGGGCCGCGTAACCTCCGCGAAACATTATTACGGCTTTGTGCTTGACCCGCGCCGAAATAACGTATATAATATGTTGTGGCTCACTTTGGAAAAAGATTCGGAAATTGCGGAAGCCGCCCGGGAGCGGGGCTTGGCGCCGTCACGGCGCGCGGCTTCGGAATCGTATCAAGTTTGGGAGGAAGTTCCTTTTATGATGCAGAACACCGAAAAGTCAATGGACAGGATAGTCGCCCTCTGCAAGGGGCGCGGCTTCATATTTCAGGGCAGCGACATATACGGCGGCCTCGCGAACACATGGGACTACGGCCCGCTCGGCTCGCGCCTGAAGAACAACATCAAGGACACATGGCGCAAGCGCTTCATCCAGGAGCGCAAGAACAGCTTTGAGGTCGACGCGGACATACTCATGCACCCGCGCGTCTGGGAGGCGAGCGGCCACGTCGCGAGCTTCTCCGACCCGCTGCTCGACTGCAAGGAGTGCAAGATGCGCATCCGCGCGGACAACCTCATCGACTCCTACGACCCCAATGCCCATGCGGACGCGATGACGAAGGAGGAGATGTTCGCCTACATCAAGGAGCACTCCATCCCCTGCCCGCACTGCGGCAAGCACAACTTCACCGACATCCGCGAGTTCAACCTGATGTTCGAGACCCAGCGCGGCGTCACCTCCGACACGAAGAACACCATCTACCTCCGCCCGGAGAACGCTCAGGGCGAGTACGTCAACTTCCTCAACGTCCAGCGCTCGATGCGCGCGAAGCTGCCGTTCAGCATCGGCCAGATAGGCAAGGCCTTCCGCAACGAGATAACCCCCGGCAACTTCATCTTCCGCACGATAGAGTTCGAGCAGATGGAGTTCCAGACCTTCTGCAAGGAGGGCGAGGACGGCGAGCTGTATGAGTACTTCAAGGAGTACGGCAAGCGGTACTTCGAGGACCTCGGCATCCCCGCCGACCATCTCCGCTTCCACGACCACGAGAAGCTCGCCCACTACGCCAAGGCCGCCTGCGACATCGAGTTCCTGTTCCCGTTCGGCTGGGGCGAGATAAACGGCACCCACAACCGCACTAACTTCGACCTCACGCGCCACCAGGAGTACAGCGGCCAGCGCATGGACTACCTCGACCCGGACACGAACGAGCGCTTCATCCCGTTCATCATCGAAAGCACCTACGGCCTCGACCGCACCGTCCTCGCGCTGCTCTGCGAGGCGTACGACGAGGAGGTTATCGACGCCGAGAAGAACGACACCCGCGTCGTTCTGCACCTCTCCCCCGCCGTCGCGCCGTTCAAGGCGGCGGTGTTGCCGCTCTCGAAGAAGCTCGCGGGTACCGCGCTCGAGCTCAGGGACGAGCTCTCGAAGGTCTTTATGACCGACTACGACGAGACCGGCTCCATCGGCAAGCGCTACCGCCGCGAGGACGAGATAGGCACCCCGTTCTGCATCACGGTCGACTTCGACACCGTGGGCGACGCGGAGAAGCCCGGCGACGGATGCGTCACGATACGCGAGCGCGACTCCATGGAGCAGGTACGTCTGCCGATAGCGGAGGTCGCGGACTACGTCGCATCGCGGATAAAATTCTGATAAGGACAGACTTCGGGGCGGGCAGTTTGCCCGCCCCGTTTTTCGGAGGCAGTATGATCTACGGCGGAACCGATCCCGCGAGGATAGAAATAGACCCCCGTGCGCGGGAGCTCATATCGGAGCTCGCGGCGCATGGGTTTGCGGCATACGCCGTCGGCGGCTGTGTGCGGGACAGTCTGCGCGGCGCGGCGCCGCACGACTGGGACATCTGCACCTCCGCCACGCCGGACGAGATGCACGCGGTGTTCGCGGAAAGGAAGCTCGTCGACACCGGCCTAAAACACGGCACCGTCACCGTTCTCTCGGACGGCAAAGCCTACGAGATAACGACCTTCCGCACCGACGGCGACTACCTCGACGGGCGCCACCCCTCGAGCGTCCGCTTCACGCGGAGCCTCGATGAGGATCTGCGCCGCCGCGACTTCACGGTAAACGCCATGGCGGCGGACGCGGACGGCGCGGTCGTCGACCTCTTCGGGGGACGGCGCGACCTCGCGGCGGGCGTGATACGCTGCGTCGGCGAGCCGCGCGAGCGCTTCCGCGAGGACGCGCTCCGCATACTCCGCGCAATGCGGTTTTCGGCGACGCTCGGCTTCTCGCTCGACCCGGAAACCGAGGCGGCGATGCACGAGGAGCGTGCCCGGCTCGCGCTTGTCAGCGGCGAGCGGGTGCTCGAGGAGCTGATGAAGCTCCTCGCGGGCGAACAGGTCGAGCGCGTGCTCCTCTCCTGCGGGGACATTCTCTCGGTCCCGATACCCGAAATCGCGCCGTGCATCGGCTTCGAGCACCGCAACCGCTGGCACCACCTCGACGTCTGGGCGCACACCTGCCACGCCGTCGGCCTCGCGCCGAAGGACGGGAATGTCCGCCTTGCCCTGCTGCTGCACGACCTTGCAAAGCCACTCTGCGCCGTAGATAAGCCGGACGGCGGGCGGCGCTTCCACGGCCACCCCGCGCGCGGCGCGGAGCTTGCGGAAGCGCGCCTTCGCACCCTGAACGCGCCGCGGAAGCTCACGGCGCTCGTCGCTAGCCTCGTTCGCCTGCACGACGAGGATATGCTGCCCGAGCCCGCAAATGCCGGGCGGTTTCTCCGCGAGCTCGGCGACGACGGCGCGCTCCTGCTTACCGAGACGCAGCTTGCGGACGCACGCGCGCATAACCTCGCGCATCCCCCGGCGCTCGAGCGCGTTCGCCTCGTCGCGGCGGCGCAAACGCTCATGCGGAGCATGATATCTGCCGAAGCGCCCTACCTCCACTCGCGCCTCGCCGTGAGCGGCGCGGACGTCGCCGCGCTCGGCTTTGAGGGAGAGGAGATAGCGCGC
>CANRIN010000026.1 GCA_947630675.1 uncultured Clostridia bacterium
ATGTCGCCGGCATACGCGACGACGAAGCCCGCGCCGGCGCTGAGGCGCACGTCGCGGATCGTCACCTCGAAGTCCTCCGGGGCGGCGAGCAGCTTCGGATTGTCCGAGAAGGAGTACTGCGTCTTTGCTATGCAGACCGGAAGGTTGCCGTAGCCCTCCTTCTGGAGGCGGTTCAGCTCACGGGACGCCGGCGCGGCGAACGTGACGCCCTTGCCGCGGTACACGCGCTTTACGACGGCGCGTATCTTGTCCTTCAGCTTCATCTCGTCCGGGTAGCAGTAGGTGAGGTCGCTCTTTCCCTCATCGCAGAGGCGGACGACCTCCTTTGCAAGCTCTGTGCCGCCGGCGCCGCCGTCCGCCCATATCGTCACGGGAACGGCCTTAGCGCCGATGTTCTCGCAGAGGCGCTGCACGAGCGCGACTTCCTCATCGGTGTCGGTGGTGAAGCGGTTTATCGCGACCGCCGCGCTGAGGTTGTACACCTCGCGGATGTTGCGGATGTGCCGCTCGAGGTTTGCAAAGCCCGCCTCGAGCGCCGCAAGGTCGTCTCCGCCGCCGTGGTGCTTCATCGCGCGGATGGTGGCGACTATGACGCACGCGTCCGGCCGAAGCCCCGCCATGCGGCACTTGATGTCAAGGAACTTCTCCGCGCCGAGGTCAGCGCCGAAGCCTGCCTCCGTCACGCAGTACTCGCCGAGCTTGAGGGCGAGCTTCGTCGCGCTGACGCTGTTGCAGCCGTGCGCGATGTTTGCAAACGGTCCGCCATGGACGATGGCCGGGGTGTGCTCAAGCGTCTGGACAAGGTTCGGGGAGAGCGCGTCCCGCAGGAGCGCCGCCATCGCGCCCTCGGCGTGGAGGTCGCCCGCCGTCACGCGCTCGCCGGAGTATGTCTCGCCTATGACGATGCGCGCGCAGCGCGCCTTGAGGTCGTCAAGCGAGGTGGCGAGGCAGAAGAGCGCCATGACCTCGGTCGCGACGGTTATCTGGAACCCGTCCTCACGCACGACGCCGTGCGCCTTGCCGCCCATGCCGTCGACTATATAGCGGAGCTGGCGGTCGTTCATGTCGACCGCGCGCTTCCAGGTTATGCGGCGCGGGTCGATGCCGAGCTTGTTGCCCTGATAGATGTGGTTATCTATCATCGCGGCGAGAAGGTTGTTGGCGGCGGTTATCGCGTGAAGGTCGCCCGTGAAGTGGAGGTTGATGTCCTCCATCGGCACGACCTGCGAGTATCCGCCGCCGGCGGCTCCGCCCTTGACGCCGAACACCGGCCCGAGCGACGGCTCGCGCAGCGCGAGGACCGACTTCTTGCCGATGTGCCGCAGCGCGTCCGCAAGACCGACCGAGACGGTGGTCTTGCCCTCGCCCGCGGGCGTGGGCGTGAGCGCCGTGACGAGCACGAGCTTTCCGTTCGGCTTCGACTCGACCGAGCGGAGAAACTCGCGCGAGAGCTTCGCCTTGTACTTCCCGTAAAGCTCAAGGTCGTCCTCGGGGATGCCGGCCTCTGCCGCGACCTTTACGATGGGGTCGAGCTTTGCCGCCTGTGCGATCTGAATGTCGGTAGGCATTGAAACTTCTCCTTTTATTTTGTATTTACAAGGGGCGTATGCCCACCTGTTATTACTTATTCATCCCGGCGCTCTGCGCCCGCGCCGCCGTGAGGGTGTTGCGGAGCAGCATCACACGGGTCATCGACCCGACTCCGCCCGGGACGGGGGTGAGCCATCCGGCGGCGTCCGCGACGTCCGCCGCGCAGTCGCCGCAGAGATGTCCGCTGTCGTCGGTGTTCATCGCGACGTCGACGACGACGGCTCCGGGCTTTACCATATCCGCCGTGACAAGACCGCGCTTTCCTACGGCGGAGACAAGTATGTCGGCACGGCGGCAGACCTCCGCGAGGTTTGCCGTGCGGCTGTGGCATACCGTGACGGTGCCGTTCCGCGCGAGGAGCAGCTGCGCCATCGGCTTGCCTACGATGTTCGAGCGGCCTATGACGATGCACTCGCGCCCCTCTATCGGGATGCCGTACTCGTCAAGCAGCGCCATGACGCCCGCCGGAGTGCAGGGCAGGAGAACGCCGTCTCCGCGCGTCATCCGTCCCACGTTTATGGGGTGGAACGCGTCTACGTCCTTTGCGGGGTCGATGAGGTCGAGTATGGCGCGCTCGTCAAGATGCTTCGGTATCGGGAGCTGGACGAGTATGCCGTGTACGTCGTCCCTGCGGTTGAACTCGTCAATGAGAGCCTCCAGCTCCGACTGCGAAGCGTCCGCCGGAAGGTGCTTTTCGATGCTGCGGATGCCGCACTTCTCACAGTCACGCTCCTTGTTCGTGACGTAGACGCGGCTCGCGGGGTCGTCTCCGACGAGGATGACGGCGAGCGTCGGGACAATGCCCTCCGCCGAGAGCGCCGACACCTCGCGCTTTATGTCTTTTCGCATACGGGCGGCGAGAGCCTTCCCGTCAAGGATGGCGGCGCTCACTTGCCCTCCTCCGTTTCATCGGCGTCCTTCGGGGAGGGCGGCGCGTCAAAGGTTATCTCCGCGTCCGGCTCTATCTCGGCGGAGGCCGAGGAGTCGACCATCGAGGAGGCGTAGGGAGCCGCCTCGTCCGCGGCACGCTCGAGGACCTTGCGCGCCTTCTCGCGCTCGTAGCGCTCGACCTGCATGTTCTTCGGGTCGGGCCTGCGGAGAAGTATGACGACGAGCAGGACTATCGCAATGAGCGCGCTCACCGCCGCGAGCATCTGACTTATGCGTATGCCGGTGCCGGGGAGGTAGAGGCTGTCGGTGCGGAGCCCTTCTATGATGGCGCGGCCGATGCCGTACCACGCGACGTACATGAGGAATACCTGCCCGTCGAATTTCCGCTTCTTCGAGGCGAAGTGGAGTATGACGAAGCCCGCGAGATTCCAGATGCTCTCGTAGAGGAAGCAGGGGTGCGCCGAGAGCCAGCTGCTCCCGTCCCACAGCTCCATGCGCCACAGAACGTCGGTGGGCGCGCCGAAAGCCTCGCGGTTGAAGAAGTTGCCCCAGCGCCCTATCGCCTGCGCGAGAGGGAAGCCGATGCTCGCAAGGTCGAGTATGGCGAGCGGTTTTATCTTTTTCACGTGCGCGACTATCGCGGCGGTGACAAGTCCGCCGATTATGCCGCCGTATATCGCGAGCCCGCCGTGCCAGATGTAGAGAATCTCGGCGGGGTGGGCGAGATAGTAGGACGCGTTGTAGAAGAAGCAGAAGTAGAGGCGGGCACATATAATGCCGACCGGCGCGCCGATTATCACTACGTCTATGAGGTCGTCGCGGGAGTAGCCGAACTTCTCGCAGCGCATGAGCGCGTAAGTGACGGCGAGCAGGAAGCCTATGGCGATTATCACGCCGTACCATTTGATGTCGTGGCCGAAAACGGTGAACGGAAGGTCTCTGGGCGGATCAAAGCTCAGCCCGAGGCCGGGAAAGCGTATCTCAGTATACAAAGAGTTGCTCCTCCTTTCGGAGCGGCGGCGGAGCAAAGCTCCGGGTCCTGCCGCACACCTATTTTAGCACAGCGCGGCAGGATTGACAAGACGAAAGAAGGCGGTTTTGGAAGATGCGGCTCGGAGCACGTCCGCGCTCAGTCGAGATGGACTATTTTTTCCGGCGCGGAGCCGCCGATGATGTAGAGGGTGAGTATCCAGCGTTCGCCGGAGCCGTCCGGGTTCTCGCAGAACTCCATCGTGAGGCGGTAACGCGCCGAGGGGTCGGCGAGCCGCACCTCCGCCGTGCCGCATATCACGTTCGTTACGTCCTCGCCGGTGAAGGGGTCTTCCGTGTAGTATGCGGCGGGGGAGTAGAACGGGTTTTCCGACTCCTCGTCACGGAGCCCGGTGACGGCGGAGTAGCCGTCGCTCGGTGCGGGAGCCCAGCGTCCCGAAGAATATATCTCGAGACGCGTCGCGAGCAGGTCCTGATACGGCAGGGTGCCGTCGTTTGTGCGGCAGAGCGCGCCGATGCGCAGAACGACGCTGCCGTCGTCAGTAATTTCGTGCGCACCGATATCCGCCGATATGAGGTCAAATTTCTTTCCGCTCGGTTCGGGAACGGTGACGGTGTGGCTTATCGAGCGCGGCTCGCTATAGGTCCAGCCCATGTAACCGCCGTTATACTCCGCCACCCGGTAGTAGTAGGTTATCCGATAGGTGCCCGGCTCGTGCAGCGGGAAGCGGATGCCGACTTCGACGGCGAGGCCGGAAGTTAGCCTCAGCGCAGTCGGCTCGGCGACTACCGAGGAGAGATACGTCAGGGCATTGCTGTAGATATACTCGATGGGGCTGAGCTTTGTCCACCCGCCGTCCTCGCCGAGCCGCTCGATATAGCCGAAGGGCTCGTCGGGGAAGGGTACGTCGTCGCCGACGGTCGAGGTGAGCAGCACCGAGTCGTCGCCGACGGAGGCGAGACGGACGTGAAGTGTGAGGCCGTTCGCCGAGTCCTGCTCCACATATGGGCTTTGAATATAGTCGGAGTACACGCCGTCCGAGACGTTAGGCAGGATCTCGGTGGCAACGAGCGCGTCGGTGTCGCCCGTGCAGTCGGTTATTTCCACCGTATCCGCGGGGGAACAAACTCCGACAAGGCCGAAGTCGGTGTTCTCTTCCTCCGTCTGTTTTGAGCAGGACGGGAGCAGCACCGCCATGATGAGCATCAGTGCAAGGACTGTCTTTTTCATCTTCATTTCCCCTTTCATCTTTTTGTTTCGCGGGAAATCGCGCGGGCTGCGCCCGCGACCTATTTCCCGCGAGGTCGTCGGACAGAGCTATGCTCTGCCGACGACGGCGCTGCGCTACGCGCCGATTTTCCGCCTTCGGCGGAAAATCGACGCATTCCCACGCGGTCACCGACCGCGTGGGAGCCCTTCCATTGAAAGGCTCGGGGCAAATGAATTGCCCCTGCGCGAAGTTGGCGGCTTCGCCGCCAACTTCAACCGCGCGAACAGGCGCGGGAGCGCACTCCACGCAAAAAGCTTTTTCGTAGTCCGGTGTGTATAAGGCTGGACGTCGGCGCGAAGCTGTTTTGCGTTTCTACTTGCATATGTCCGGACATCGGATTTTCGGGACAGCTTTTTTAAAAATTTTTTCGGGACGGGAAAGCGGTGTATCTCGGGGAAAGCTACGCTTCCCCGGGGACGTATATCTCAAAGCGGAGGACGTACCGCTCGCCGGAGCCGTCCTCGTTCTCGCAGAACTCGAGCGTGAGGCGGTAGCGGGTATCGGGCGCGGCGGCAAACTCCGCGACGCCGCAGAACAGGTCCCCGGCTGGCTTTCCGGTCGCGGGGTCGGTCACGTTGTAAGCTACGGGGGAGATATAGGGGTTGGACTGCGTCATGTCGACAAGGTACTGCACGGCGGAGGAAGCGTCCACCCACGTCTCGCCGGAGAGACGCTCGAGGTGTACGTTTTGAAGGTCCTGATACGGGAGCGAGCCGGCGTTGGAGCGGCAGATCGCCGCCGCGCGGACGTGTTCCTCGCTCTCCGCGTCCGCGCCGGAGTAGGGAGTGAGGTCTACGGATATGAGGTCAAAGTCGCGCTCGGACTCCTCCGGGATGACGACGATGCCGCTCGCGGCGCACTCCGCGCCGCGATCCTCGCCGAAGCGGAGCGTGAGGCGGTAGCGGCCGGGCTCGGCGAGAGGGAAGCGCACGCGGACGGTGTGCTCGCCCGCGCTGAAGCACGTCGGAGTCCCGTCGGTGTATTCCACGCCGCAGACGGTCTCGCTGCCGCCGTCCTCGAGCAGACGGACGATCTCGCCGGAGGCGTAAGGGTCGGGCGAGACCGAGTGGAAGAAGCCGGCGGGCAGGAGCTCGTGCCCCTCCGCAACGGAGAAGGTAAGTGCGAGCGTCAGTCCGTCCGAGCCGTCCTCCGCAAGGCCGCTCTCCGGCGTCCAGCGCTTGACGTCCTTGGTATAATATTGGTAGACATACCGGGCGGAGTCGACAAAGTACCGCCCGAGCGATACTGCGCCGTCGCTCTCGGGTTCGCCGAAGGACTCGCCCTCCGGGGCGAGCGGATACGCGTCGGCGCTCACGAGGCCGAAGCGCTCGTTCGGCTCTCCCGCGCCGTCCCGAGTCGAAAGAAGCGAGAACAGCGCAAAGGATATGCCGAAAAAGACGAGTATTGCGATTATCGGTATCACCGAATGGCGAAGTTTTCTCTCCATTTTCTGCCTTTTCTGCGCGCCGTGCGCGCGGTGAGATGTGTGTCGGTGCTTCTCATTTGCCGCCGAAGCGAGGGGAGCGCCGCTCTTTACACTGATTTTAACATAGATTTTGCGGCAACTCAAGCGCCAGAGACGCCGGATGCGAAGATTTAATTAGAATTTCCCAAGTTTTCTCTTGACAAAGCCGCCCGGGGAGGTTATAATAATCGAGCAAAAGGAAGCGGGTCGCCTGCCGGCCTCACCTTGCCGCCTATGGCAGCGGGTCAATAGCGTAACGGAGGGGAGATGTGCCCCTCTGCGCTTGCGGCAGACGGTTCGTGCGTCTGCTTTTTTGTTGCGTGAAAAAGGAGACGCGCCGCGACCGGATGCGCCGGACGCTGCACAGCAGCGGCGTCCGTTCGGCTTTTACGGATAAGTTTTTGGAGGTGTTATCATCAGCAAGCTCGCTCATCAAATCAATGAAGAGATCCGCGACAAGGAAGTCCGCCTGATAGGGCCGGACGGGGAACAGCTCGGCGTGATGCCGTCTTCCAAGGCGCTCGACATAGCCATGCAGCACGAGCTCGACCTTGTGAAGATCGCGCCCAAGGCGGAGCCGCCCGTCTGCCGCGTCATGGACTACGGCAAGTTCCGTTTCGAGCAGTCGAAAAAGGAGAAGGAGTCGCGGCGCAATCAGCGCGTAGTCGAGACAAAGGAGATACGTCTGAGTCCGAATATCGACGTCCATGACATCGAGTTCAAGGCGAAGAGCGCGAGAAAGTTCCTTGCCGACGGCAACAAGCTGAAAATTTCGGTCCGCTTCCGTGGGCGTGCGATAGCGCACTCGTCTTTGGGCGAGCAGCAGCTCGAGAAGTTTGCCGAGGGACTGAGCGACATCGCAAATGTTGAGAAACCGCCGAAGCTCGAGGGCAGGAGCATGGCAATGTTCCTCGCGCCGAAGCCGCAGAAGCCGGAACCCAAAAAGCAAAAGCCTCAGGCCCCCGCGCCCGAGGCAGAGCCGGAAAACACTACGAAGGAAGAAGGTAACAAAGATGCCTAAGATCAAGACCCACAGCGGCGCGAAGAAGCGTTTCTCGCTCACCGCGAACGGCAAGGTAAAGCGCAACCCCGCTTTCCACAACCACATACTCAACAAGAAGACCACGAAGCTGAAGCGTTCTTTCCGCAAGCAGAAGTACGCCGCTCCGTCGAACGAGGCGCAGCTCAAGCGTCTCATCCCGTACGCGTAAAAATCACCCGCAAGGGAGCTTACAGAAAGGACGATTGAAATATGGCAAGAGTTAAGGGCGCGATGATGACGCGCAAGCGCAGGAATAAGATCCTCAAGCTGGCCAAGGGCTACTTCGGCGCCAAGTCGAAGCACTTCAAGATGGCAAACGAAGCCGTCATGAAGAGCGGCCAGTATGCATATATCGGCAGACGTCTCCGCAAGCGCGACTTCCGCCGCCTGTGGATAACCCGCATCAACGCCGCGGCGAAGATGTGCGGCACCAACTACTCCACGCTGATGCACGGCCTCAAGGTCGCGGGCATCAACATGAACCGCAAGGTCCTCTCCGAGCTCGCCGTGAGCGATATGGATGCGTTCAAGGCGCTCGTCGAGACCGCAAAGGCGGCAAAGTAAAGAATTCGCGGCAAATCGCAGGAGCGGGCAGATGCCCGCTCCTTTGGCAATTTCTCGCGAGCCGGTGCGAAGATATGCGAGTTCTGTCGATGCGCCGCGGAGAGATCGGCAAAAATTTCGACCACCGAAAAGGGACAGGATGAACTCCTTTCCTTTTTTCATACCGCGAAACAGCGGGTTTATTATAAAAAGGAGCGAAAATGAAATTTAAGTACATCCTTTTTGACGCGGACAACACCCTCTTCGACTTCAATGCGGCGGAGAGGGAGGCGTTTATGCGGACGGCGGAGGAGTTCGGCGTTCCGCCTACGGACGGGAACCTCGCGCTTTACAGCGGGATAAACGATGCGCTGTGGAAGCAGATAGAGCGCGGAGAGGTGACGAGCGCGGACATGCAGCGGCTTCGCTTCTCGCGTCTGCTCGAAGCACTCGGCGTTGCGGGCGACGGGCTTGCGATGAACGCGGCATACGTCCGGAACCTCTCAAACTGCGGTATGACGCTCCCCGGCGCGCGCGAGGCGGTAGAGAGCGCAAAAATGACGCGCACCGTCGCGGTGATAACGAACGGCATCCCGCAGGTGCAGCGCTCGCGGTACGGCAAAAGCGGACTTGACGCGCTCTTCGGCGAGAACATATTCATCTCGGGCGAGCTCGGAGCGTCCAAGCCGAGCGTTGAGTACTTCGACGAGGTCTGCCGCCGCCTCGGCATAGAGGACAGGAGTGAGGCGCTCGTCGTGGGCGACTCGCTCACAAGCGACATCCTCGGCGGCGTCCGCGCGGGCATCCCGACCTGCTGGGTGAGCCTCGGGCGTCCGCTCCCCGATGACCCGCCGGCCGTCCCAAACTACGTCATCGACGACGTCCGCGCGCTCGACGCGCTGCTGCGAAACATAGAAAACTGATATTTCTCCGAACGGGTGGGCTCCGCCGCCGAATGTTTTCGTAAGATGCGTGCCGCCCGACTGAAAAGCGGGATGCGAAGGACGGAATAAACGACGACCCCGTTCGGGCGGAGTATCGCAGAGGTCGAGAGTACGTCCACACGCGAACGGGAGCTCTCAAGGGTATAAGGTATGAAAAAGTATTTGCTGCCGGCGCTCATGCTGGTGATATTTGAAACAGTGGCCGTCGCTCTCTGGCTGACAAAGGACAACCTGTTTTATCTGTTCAATTTCAGCTACATAGGTATCTCGATTGCTCTGGGGATATCTCTGTACATAAGGGAATACAAATATGCCCGCCGGGTGACGCAGCTGCTCGTCGGATGCTATATGCTGGTCTATCTCGGGCTTATCCGCAATGAAAACATGCAGATAGAGGGGTTTTGGTACTATCTCTTCACCGGAGTATTCGAGGCGGCAACGATACACTACGTCGTAGCAAAAATATTCGGCCCTCTGTTGTTTGGCAGGGGCTGGTGCGGTTATGCCTGTTGGACCGCCATGGTCCTGGACTTTCTGCCCTATAAGCAGCCGAAACGCCCCCGAAAAAAGCTGGGTTGGATACGCTATATTACTTTCCTGCTGTCGCTGGCCTTCGTGGCGGCTCTATTCATTTGGCACGCAGCCGATATGGAGAGGATAATGTTCCTGTCGTTTGTGGTAGGAAACCTGCTTTACTACGCCGTCGGTATCGCGCTTGCGTTCTGCTTGAAGGATAACCGCGCTTTCTGCAAATATATCTGCCCTGTAACGGTGTTTTTGAAGCCCATGAGCTATTTCTCCGCGCTGCGGATAAGGTGCGACAAAAGCAGGTGCGTCTCCTGCGGCAGGTGTAGGCAGGTATGCCCCATGGACGTGGATGTGACCGACAATTCCCGAAAGAAAGCAAACGGAACGGAGTGCATCCTCTGCCTCGAGTGCGTGAAGAGCTGTCCGAAGAAAGCACTGTGACGGCCCGGCTTTCGCAATAAACATCCTGCCGCCTTGCCGGGATAAAAGTTATGTCGTTCGGGCTCGCCTCTATTTGCCGATATGCGAAAGGTCAGGGCAGGATGCCTCTCGTTCTTTCCGCAGGGATCTTGGTCGTTCTGGTCAATATGTCGTCTGTGTACGGTATCGGCTGTTTTAGCAGCCGCTCGCTTTTGGAAGCGCGGACATTTTTGTGCGGGTGTGTCGTGATGAAACGCAGGTCCATGGCCGGCACCGGCATCATGTCAGCGATAGGCGCCGCGTTGGCTCTTGTGCTCAACATTGCCGTACCGTTTTACTTCTGATGATCCGTCTGACGGGACGCCTCAGACCCTTTTGAAACTAAAGAGCGCGCTTTTATCCGTCGGGCAGGTCCGAAAAGAAATCGAGAGGAAAAAAGGAAATGATCGTAAGAGAGTTGACGGCTTTTGATCCTGACGTGCTTCTCGACCTGTATGCCAGCGTAGGTTGGACAAATTATACAAGAGCGCCCGAAATGCTCCTGAAGGCGTATGAAAATTCTCTGCTGACATTGGGAGCTTATGACGGCGACAAATTGGCAGGGGTCATCCGCGCGGTAGGCGACGGATTTTCCGTTGTGCTTATACAGGATATTCTGGTATTCCCCGAATATCAGGGCAAAGGGATAGGAACGCGGCTGCTGCATGAGGTAATGGACCGATTTCCGGATGTCTATCAAATGGAGCTGATGACAGATAACACGGCCAAAACGGTTGCCTTTTATCGGTCGGCGGGATTTGTCAAGGCCGATGATATGGGATGCTGCGCGTTTATGAAAATGTAAATGTTCCCCCTTTGCGGTTTCGCCCGATAAAGCGAAGATAAGACCGCCCGCGCACCGGCTTACCGGTGAAAAGCGGGCGGTCTGTTTTATCGGAAATACCGTTAGGCGGAAAGCCGACGCGGACGATGGGTCGGCTTTTGCGGTCTCGGTCGACTCACTTTGCCTCGTCCCTGACGCCGGCGCCGCGCGCGAGACGCGCCGCCTCGTAGTCGGCGGAGAGGACAAGGTAGGGCTTTGTCGGGCGGGTGGGATTCGGGTCGGCAGGGGAGAGACGGCACTCGAGCACCACCCACGCCTCCGGAACGCCGTTTCGCAGACGGAAGTGCTCGTCCCGGCGGAGGAGCTTGTAGCCGATGCTTTCAAAGAACGCGACGGCCCCGGTGTTCGACTCGGGCAGACGGACGCGGAGGGCGCGGCGGTTGCCGAGCTCCGCGAGGTCGCGTATGAGTCCCGCGGCGGCGCTGCCGACGCCGCGGCGGCGCATCGAGCGTAGGACATAGACCTCGACGTCGAGGAGGTACGGGTCGTCCGGAGCGTCGAGACACTCGTGCGCGACGGCAAAGCCCGCGCACCGTCCGTCGACGTCCGTGAGCGTCCAGCCGCGCGAGTAGGTGTAGCGGTCGACCCGGCGGACAAACTCCGCAAGCTCCGGCGCTTCGGTCTCGTGCGGGGAAAGCCCGTCCTCTATCGCCTCGGCGTATACCTTCAGCATCGCGGGCGCGTCCCACTCGTTCACTCTGCGGACACATACGTTCATGCTTCAACCCTCCCCGGGAGCTTATATTCAAAGATGTAGTCGTCCATCACAAAGCCACCGCCGATGTCGGTGACGACGCTGTCTATGACTTCAAAGCCGCGCGCCCTGTATACGGTAAGCGACCCGTCGTTGTGCTTGTTGCAGGTGAGATATATCGAGCGAAGCCCTTCGGAGCGGCGGATAAGGTCGTCAAGCATCAGCCCTGCATAGCCGCGGCCGCGGTATCTCCGCGCGACGTAGAGCTTCGAGAGGAACATCCGCTCCTCCTCGCGATGGGTGCCGATGTACCCGGCGTCCTCGCCGTCGACGGTGAGCAGCCGGTACTCGTAGCCCGAAGCTATCTGGTCGGTTATCGCGTGGACGCTCTGAAATTTGTCGAGCATATATGCGACCTGCGCCCTGCCGATGAGCGGCGTGAAGTGCTCGCGCCAGATCTGCTCCGCGAGCCGCGCGACGCGCTCTATCTCCTCCGGCGACGTCACCGGCAGCAGCTCGGTCTCTGGCTCGCGGCGCACCTCCGGAGGAAGCGCGCGGAGGTAGTTTATCGGCGTACCCATCGAGCTGAAGCGCTCCTCATACTCGGTCATGACTCCGCCGTCGAGGCCGCTTCCGTGGAGGTCGTGCGTAATCTCTTCTATGCGCCAGCCGAGGCGGCGGAGCTCCTCCTCGCTCCAGTCGAAGAGATAACGGTTGTCGCTCTTGAAGCGGAGCTCGCCGCCCTCCGCGAGGAGGGTTTCGTACAGCCCGAGGAAGCGCTCGCCGGTGAGGCGGCGGGACGGGCTCTTCGGCCACGGGTCGCTGAAGTTTAAGTATATGCGGCTCACCTCGCCCGGGGCGAAGTAAGCGCCGAGCGCCTCCGCGTCGGTGTGGATAAAGCGAAGGTTTTCCACGCCGGCGGCGTCCGCCGCCTCCATAGCCATGACGAGGACGTTTTCCTCTATCTCTGCCGCAACGACGAATGCGTCCGGCAGAGCCGCCGCCGTGCCGGCGGCGAAGCGCCCCTTGCCGCAGCCTATCTCGAGAAGGACAGGCCGTCCTCCCGCAAGCTCCGGCCAGTGGCGCTTGCAGGCGTGCGGGTCGGTGACAAGCCGCTCGGAGACGCGCGAGAGACGCGCCTCAAGATTTTTCTTCTTTCGCATCCGCATAGTGTTTCGGTTCCTCCGCAGCGGACGTCCGGGGCGTCCGCAGTATTTAACAAATCATATGATAGCACAGACGGGCACAAAAGTCAAAGCGCGAGACTCTCGCGGAAAATATCCGTGCCCTGCCTCTCACGAGGCCGCCGTATCGGCAGAACTCTGCCGACGGCGAACTCTGCATGTCCAGCGGACATTATGGCATATCGCTCCGCGATATGCTATAATGTTATCGTTATTACAGATATTCGGAAGGGGCAGCTGTACGATGAAGCGTGTTCTTGTCATAAATTCGCTTGTGGGGATAGGCAGAGCGGGGATGTACCCGCAGATAGCGGCGCTCTCGCGCGCCGGGGTGCAGGCGTGCCCCGTGCCGAGCGTCGTTCTCAGCACGCACACCGGCGGGTTCGGCGCCCCCGCGCGCACCGATATGACGGGCGAGCTCTGCGCGTCGCTCGAGCACTTCCGCATGCTTGACCTCCGCTTCGACATGACGATAAGCGGCTACCTCGCTTCGGCGGAGCAGGCGGAGGCGATAGAGCGGTTCGTGTCGGAGGGGCGCGGAGGAACGTATATATGCGACCCCGTTCTTGCGGACGGCGGTAAGCTGTACCGCGGGATGGAACCGCCGCTCGTCGAAGCAGTGAAGCGTCTCTCGGCGCTCGCGGACGCTGTGACGCCGAACGTCACCGAGGCGCTTATACTCGCGGGGCGCGGCCCCGACAAAACGCCGGATGCGGTGGAGCTGCGGGACGCGGCCGCCGCGCTGTCGCGAGGGCGCGCCGCCGTCATCACCGGCGCGGACGAGGGGGACGAGGTGTGCTGTCTCGCGGCGGAGGACGGCACGGTGTCGGAGGTGCGGCGCACGAGGGAGCCGGGCAGCTTTCCCGGCACCGGCGACCTCTTTTGCGGCGCCCTTGCGGCGGCGATGCTCGAGGGAGAGCCGTGGACATCCTGTGTAGGCCGCGCGATGGACGCGGCGGCGCGAGCCGTCCGCGCGTCGCTTGCAGCGGGCGCGGAGGCGCGGTTCGGGACGGAGTTCGAGAAAACGTTATAGATCGCGCACTTGACACTTTTGCCAAAAAGTCTTTTGGGGCTTGCCAAGCGGGAGGTAAAAGTGTATAATTAGTATGCAGAAATGTTGGGCCGGGAGTCTGCGGACGCCCGCACCTTCGGGCGGGACTTTCCCGCCGCGCCGCGTCCCGCTTTGCGGTGACCGCCGGCGCGCTCCGCAAAATATCCGGCGGCAGGTATGCCGCAGACACAGCTCCGAGGAGTGTGAGAATTTGGATACTCCATACAGCGTAAAGCTCAAGGATATAATAGACGAGTTCCGGCTTGAGGTCGTGTACGCGCCGGAGGGATATGAGGACGTACTTATCGTCTCGGACGACGTGAACCGTCCGGGCCTTCAGCTCACCGGTTTTTTCGACTACTTCGACCCCACGAGGATACAGATACTCGGCAAGGTCGAGAACACCTACCTCGACCGCTGCTCGGACGAGGAGAGGCTTGCCGCCTTTGAAATGCTGATGAGCCGCCGCGTGCCGGCGGTGGTCATCTCGCGCGGACTCGACCCCTACGAGGAGTGCGTCGAGATGGCGATAAAGTACAAGGTACCGCTTCTGCTGTCGATAGACCCGACGAGCTACCTTATGAGCGCCATGATAAGCTATCTCAAGCAGGCGCTCGCGCCGCGCATAACGCGGCACGGCGTCCTCGTGGAGGTCTACGGCGAGGGCGTGCTGCTGCTCGGCGAGAGCGGCGTCGGCAAGAGCGAGACCGCGATAGAGCTTGTCAAGCGCGGTCACCGTCTCATTGCGGACGATGCGGTCGACCTCAAGAAGGTCTCCTCGCGCGAGATACTCGGCATGGCGCCCGAGATGATAAAGCACTACATCGAGATGCGCGGCATAGGCATCGTCGACGTGCGGCGGCTCTTCGGCATGGGTGCGGTCAAGACGAGCCAGCAGGTCGACCTCATCGTCAACCTCGAGCAGTGGAAGGAGGGGGCGATGTACGACCGCTTCGGCCTCGAGACGCAGTACACCTCCATCCTCGACGTCAAGATACCCTCGGTGAAGGTCCCGGTCCGGCCCGGACGGAACCTCGCGATAATCATCGAGGTCGCGGCTATGACCAACCGCGAAAAGAAGATGGGCTACAATGCGGCGCAGGAGTTCAGCGACCGGCTCACCGAGCACTTCGAAGCGGAGCAGCGCCGTCAGGACAGGATAAACAAAATGATAGCCGAGGAGGAGTCCGAGGCGTGAGGAAGCGCCGAGGACACGGCAAAACCGCGTAAACCAGGGCTGTACGGCCTGAAAATATTAAATCAACGGAGGAACTGACCATGAATTTCATCGGCATCGATCTTGGCGGCACCAATATCGCCGCCGCGCTCGTCCACGAGGACGGGACGTTTGAGCACAAGGTATCCATACCCACCCGTACGACCGACGGCACCGAGGCGGTGCTTTCGGGTCTTGACAAGGTCGTTGAGCTCGTGCTCGAGGCGAGCGGGCTCTCCGCGTCGGACATCCACTCGATAGGCATCGGCTGCCCCGGCATGATGAACGTCGAGACCGGCGAGGTGCTCTTCTCCGCGAACCTCCCGCTCGCGAACGTCAACATCACCACCGGCCTCAAGGCGAAGTACGGCGTGCCGGTCTACATCAATAACGACGCGAACTGCGCCGCCCTCGGCGAGGTCACCGGCGGCGCCGCCAAGGGCACGCAGGAGGCCATATTCGTCACGCTCGGCACCGGCGTCGGCGGCGGCATAGTCACCGGCGGCAAGATATACAGCGGCCACAACGGCTGCGCGGGCGAGATAGGCCACATCGTGATACAGATGGGCGGCCGTCAGTGCGGCTGCGGCCGGAAGGGCTGCTGGGAGGCGTATGCCTCCGCGACCGGCCTCATAGTCACCACAAAGGAGCACATGGCCGAGGACAAGGCTTCCAAGATGTGGGAGATAGTTGACGGAGATATCACCAAGGTCAACGGCCGCACCGCCTTTGACGCCATGCGCGCGGGCGACGAGACCGCAAAGAAGGTCGTCGACATCTACATCCATCACCTCGCCGCGGGCGTGATAGACCTCATCAACATATTCGAGCCGGAGGTCATAGCCATCGGCGGCGGCATATCCAACGAGGGCGAGACCCTTCTTGCGCCGCTGCGCGAGATAGTGAACGCCGAGACGTACAGCGGCAAGAGCGACCAGGTGTCGCAGGTCCGCATAACCAAGGCGTCCCTCGGCAACGACGCCGGCATAGTCGGCGCCGGAATGCTCGGCAGGTAAACCGCTGCCTATACGCGCGGGACGGGTCGTATGCTCGTCCCGCGCTTCTACGAGCTTCTAAACGGTCGTAAAACGCGATATAATTATAAAGCTGCAAAATACCGCATGTGAGAGGTGCCGGATGGACACGGAAAAACTGATGGGTTCGCTTGCCTGCGAGGTCCAGGGCGTAGAGGTACTGCGCGACGAGCCGATGAGCGGGCACACGACCTTCAAGATAGGCGGCCCGGCGGACCTGTTCTGCATCCCCCGCGACACGGAGGCACTGTGCGAGCTGCTGAAGTGGACGCGCGCGGAGGGAATACCGGCGCTGGTGATAGGGGGCGGCTCGAACCTGCTCGTGAGAGACAGGGGGATACGCGGCGCTGTGATATCCACGGCGCGGCTCACCGCAATGTCGCAGAGGGAGGACGGAGAGGTACAGGCCGAGTGCGGTGTGCCGCTCGCGCGCCTTGCGGCTTACGCGCGCGACCTCGGGCTCTGCGGACTTGAGTTCGCGCAGGGGATACCGGGCTCCGTTGGCGGCGGGATATACATGAACGCCGGAGCCTACGGTGGGGAGATAAAAAATCTCGTCACCGAGACCGACGCGGTCACGCCGTCCGGCGAGCTCGTGACGGTCAGGGGAGAGGATCACCGCTTCGGCTACCGGGAGAGCTGCTTTACCTGCAGCGGCGCGGTGGTGCTGCGCACGCGCCTGCGCCTCCTGCCGGGCGACAGGGCGGCGATAGCGGCGCAGATGGAGGAGTACAGGGAGCGGCGGAGGCGTATGCAGCCGCTCGAGAGCCCGTCGGCGGGGAGCACGTTCAAGCGCCCGACCGGGTTTTATGCCGGTAAGCTCATCGAGGAGACCGGCCTCAAGGGCCTCACGGTGGGCGGCGCGTGCGTGAGCGAGAAGCACGCGGGTTTTCTTATAAACAAAGGCGGCGCGACCGCGCGCGATGTCCTCGAGCTCATCGAGGAGGTGCGTTCGGCGGTACTGCGAGAGCACGGCGTCCTGCTCGAGCCGGAGATAAAAGTGGTCGGCGAGGAGTAGGGGCCAAGGAGAGGGAAATGGACAGGAAGGTGCAAATAGTCATAATATCCGGCACGAGCGGCGCGGGAAAGAGCCGCGCGGCGGATATTCTGGAGGATCTGGGCTGGTACTGCGTGGACAATCTGCCGATAGCGCTGCTGCAGAAGTTCGCGGAGTTCTGCATATCGAGCGACGGGCGGTACGACCGGGTGGCGCTCGTCACCGACATCCGCACGGGAGACGGCTTCGAGCCGCTCTTTGAGACGATGAACGCCCTCGGAGAGATGGGCTGTGAGTGCAGGATAATCTTCCTGGACTCGGACACCGACGCGATAATCCGGCGCTACAAGGAGTCGCGGCGGCCGCATCCGCTCGCGGCGGACGGAGAGACGCTCGCGGAGACGGTCGAGCGCGAGCGGAGAAAGCTCGAACCGATAAGGGAGCACGCGGATATACTGATAGACACGACCGTCCTCAACGGCGCTACGCTGCGCGAGCAGCTCGTCACGAAGCTCGGGCTGGATACGGAGCAGTCGATGCGGGTGAGGGTGATAAGCTTCGGATTCAAGTACGGGGTGCCGGCGGAGGCGGATCTTGTCTTCGATGTGCGCTTTCTGCCAAACCCGTTCTACAAGGACGAGCTGAGAATGCTTACCGGCCTCGATACGCCGGTGCGCGACTTCGTATTCGGATTTGAGAACACGCATGAGTTTTTCCGCAGGATGCAGCCGCTTATCGAGTTCCTGCTTCCGGGGTATGTCGAGGAGGGCAAGAGCTCGCTTACAATAGCCATAGGATGCACCGGCGGCCGTCACCGCTCCACTGCGATAGCGAAAGAGCTCGCCGACAGGATAGCGGCGCTCGGCTATCGGACGACGGTTTCCCACAGAGACATCGACAAGGGGTAAGAGATGGATAAAGAGCGGCAGAACAGCTATCCGGCGCGCGGAGACGGGGAGGATGTAGTCCTCTACCACCGCGGCGACTTTGCGCTCGGAGACATAGAGAGCGCACGGCTCGTCGGCCCGCGGGTAGTCGTTGTCGGCGGAGGCACCGGGCTTTCGACACTGCTCAAGGGCCTTCGGGACTGTACCGAGAATATAACGGCGGTCGTCACCGTCGCGGACGACGGGGGAGGCTCCGGCGTCCTCCGCGACGAGATGGGGATGCTCCCGCCGGGAGATATAAGAAACTGCATACTGGCGCTTGCCAACGCCGAGCCGACGATGGCGCAGGTGCTCGGCTACCGGTTCAGCGAGGGAAGTCTCGCGGGACAGAGCTTCGGCAACCTCTTCCTCGCGGCGCTCGAGCGGATGAGCGGCTCGTTTGTCGAGGCCGTGCGCCGGATGAGCGAGGTGCTCGCCATAACCGGGCGCGTGCTGCCGGTGACGGCGGAGAACGTCCGCCTCAGGGCGGAGCTCGAGAACGGAACGTCGGTCATAGGCGAGTCGAAGGTCCATGACTTCACGCTCGCGGCGGACTCGAGGATAAAACGGGTGAGCCTCATACCCGAGCGCCCCGAGCCGATAGGCGAGGTTATAGAGGCGATACGCGAGGCGGACATGATAGTCCTCGGGCCGGGCAGCCTCTATACGAGCATCATCCCCAACCTGCTCGTGCGGGGCGTTGCGGACGAGATGGCGCGGTCCTCCGCGCTCAAGGTGTACATCTGCAACGTCATGACGCAGGAGGGCGAGACCGGGGGCTACACTGCCCTTGACCACATACAGGCAATAACCGACCACGCGGGGGATATCGTGGACGCCTGCATCGTCAACAGCGCGGCGGTCCCGCCCGAGACGGTCGAGAAGTACCGCGCGGAGCTTGCGGAGCCGGTCCGGTACGTCAGGGAGGACTTCGAGCGGCTCGGCGTCGAGCTCGTCGAGCGCGACCTGCTCACGCGGAACGGAAACTTTGCCCGCCACGACCCGAGAAAGCTCGCGGCGGCGATAGCCGCGCTCGGCGCGAAGCGCCGTCCGCGCCGCGGTATCTACGGCCGCTACGACCGCATGATGGCGGAGTGGCTTCAGGCCCGCGCGGAGGAGGACGGGGCCGCGCCCGGCGAAAAGACGTGAAAAGTCGACGGCGAAGTGAAGCTCCGCCGCCGAAACGACAGTGAAGAACATAAGACAACGGGAATTTTGATTCGTGCACCGGAGGTGAGAGTGATGCCGGACCATTCGTTTGCCGCGAAGGCCAAGAGCGAGCTATGCCGTAAGACGCCCGCACGCGACTGCTGCGCGGCGGCGGAGCTGTACGGCGCGCTCCTCTTCGCGAACACATTTTCATACGACGAGCTGCGTCTCGTGACCGAGAACGAGCGCTTCCGCGAGCGGTTCCTGATGCTCGCGAAGCGCGTCGCGGATGCCGTGCCGGAGGTGCGGGTGCAGTCCGGAAAGAGCCTCATCACCGCCTCCGGAGAGACCGCAAGGAAGCTGTACACATATTTCGGGTACGAGCAGCGCGGAGAGACGCTGCACCTCAATAACGCGTTCGTGGAAAACGACTGCTGCCGCGAGGCGTTCTTCCGGGGCGTCTTTCTCTCCGCCGGCTCGGTGAGCGACCCGGAGAGGAGCTATCACCTGGAGCTTTCGACGCGGCACTTCAACCTCAGCCGCGAGGTGACGACGCTGCTCATGGACATGGACTTCGAGCCGAAGACCGCCGTGAGGAAGTCGACATACCTCATATATTTCAAGGAGAGCGGAGCGGTCGCGGCGGTGCTTGCAAAGATAGGCGCGCCGAACGCCGCGCTCGCGGTACACACGGCGCTGATTGAAAAGGAGCTGCGGAACAGCGTCAACCGGCGCGTGAACTGCGACACGGCAAACATCTCGAAGACGGTGTCCGCCGCGCAGAAGCAGCTCGATGCGATACGGAAGCTGGAGGCGGCGGGCGAGCTGGAGAGGCTGCCTGAGGTGCTGCGCGAGGCGGCGCGCCTCAGGGTCGAGAACCCGGAGGAGCCGCTCGCGGCGCTCGCGGAGATGGCGGGCGTCAGCCGCTCGGGACTCAATCACCGGCTCGCGCGGCTCTGCGAGCTTGCAAAGAACCTGTGAGCCGCGAAGAAACGCGGCTTTGCATCCGCCGCGCGACGCAGGGGGACAGACCCGGCGGCGCGCGGCATCTTTCCGCGAGGGAAATCTTTTATTGAAAGGGTGGCGTCGATGCCCGACTTCGTTCATCTTCATGTTCATACGGAATACAGCCTGCTCGACGGCTTCTGCCGCATAAAGCAGGCGGTGAAGCGCGCCGCCGAGATGGGTCAGAAGGCGCTCGCCATAACCGACCACGGCGTGATGTACGGCGCGGTGGAGTTCTACCGCGCGGCGCACGACGCCGGCATAAAGCCGATAATCGGCTGCGAGGTCTACGTTGCGGAGCGGACGCGGCACGACCGCGTCCACGAGTTCGACGCGGCGAGCCGCCACCTCGTCCTGCTCGTAAAGAACGAGACGGGCTACAAAAACCTCATAAAGCTCGTGAGCGCGGGCTTTACCGAGGGCTTCTATATCAAGCCGAGAGTGGACAAGGAGCTGCTTCGGGAATACTCGGAGGGGCTCGTCTGCCTCTCCGCCTGCCTTGCGGGCGAGGTGCAGCAGCTCCTTGCCGGGGGAAACTACGAGGGCGCAAAGCGCGCCGCCCTCGAGCATCTGGAGATATTCGGCGAGGGAAACTATTACCTCGAGCTCCAGGACCACGGCATCCCGGAGCAGGCGGCGGTCAACCGCGGGCTTGAGCGCATATCGGAGGAGACCGGCATACCGCTCGTCTGCACGAACGACGCGCACTATGTCACAAAGGAGGATGCGCCGCTTCAGGACGTCCTGCTCTGCATCCAGACAGGTAAGACGATAGACGACCCGGACAGGATGAAGTTTGCCACCGACGAGTTCTACCTGAAGAGTGGGGACGAGATGGCGGCGCTCTTCCCGCACCACCCGGAGGCGCTCGAGAATACCGTAAAGATAGCCGAGATGTGCAATTTCGACTTCGAGTTCGGCCACTACCACCTGCCAAACTTCGAGCTGCCGGAGGGCGAGACCGACGCTTATGAGTACCTGAGAAAGCAGTGCGAGGCGGGCTTCCCGAAGCGCTATCCGAACCCGACGCAGGAGCACCGGGAGCGGCTCGAGTACGAGCTCGGAATTATCCACAGGATGGGATTTGTGGACTACTTCCTCATAGTCGCGGACTTCATCGGCTACGCCAAGCGGAACGGCATCCCCGTCGGGCCGGGGCGCGGCTCGGGCGCGGCGTCGATAGTGGCGTACTGCCTCGGGATAACAGACATCGACCCGATAAAGTACGACCTGTACTTTGAACGCTTCCTCAATCCGGAGCGCGTCAGTATGCCGGACTTTGACGTGGACTTCTGTCCGAACCGCCGTCAGGAGGTCATAGACTACGTCGTGCGGAAGTACGGCGCGGATCACGTCGCGCAGATAGTCACGTTCGGCACGCTGCTCGCGCGCGGCGCGATACGCGACGTCGCGCGGGTGATGGGCATGGCCTACGCCGAGGCGGACACCGTCGCGAAGCTCGTTCCGATGAGCCTCGGCATGACGATAGCAACGGCGCTCAGCCAGTCCTCCGAGCTGCGAAAGCTCTACGAGGGAGATGAGAGAATAAAGCGGCTCATCGACATCGCGCAGGCGCTCGAAGGGACGCCGCGAAACACCGGCACGCACGCCGCCGGCGTCGTGATAACGCGCGACCCGGTGAGCGACTACGTCCCGCTCGCGAAGAATGACGATTCGGTCGTCTGTCAGTTCACCATGGTGCCGCTCGAACAGCTCGGACTTCTCAAGATGGACTTCCTCGGCCTGCGGAACCTCACCGTAATAGACGACGCGGCAAAGCTCGTGCGCCTGCATAAGCCCGACTTCGACATCAACACGATAGACGAGAGCGACCCGGAGACCTTCGCGATGCTCTCGGCGGGGGACACCCAAGGCGTGTTCCAGCTTGAGAGCGGCGGCATGACGAACGTCTGCATGCAGCTCCGCCCGAAGTCGATAGAGGACATCACGGCGCTCGTCGCGCTCTACCGTCCGGGCCCGATGGAGTCGATACCCGCATACATCGCGGGCGCGCAGGACCCGAAGAAGGTACACTACAAGCATCCGCTGCTCGAGCCGATACTGTCGGTCACATACGGCGTCGCGGTTTATCAGGAGCAGGTCATGGAGATATTCCGGCGGCTTGCCGGATACTCGCTCGGCCGCGCGGACGAGGTGCGCCGCGCCATGAGCAAGAAGAAGCACGACGTCCTCGCGGCGGAGCGCGAGAACTTCATCTACGGTAACGAGGAGGCCGGAATAAAGGGCTGCGCCGCGAACGGTGTGCCCGAGGCGCTTGCAAGCGAGCTGTTCGACGATATGCAGAGCTTTGCGAGCTACGCCTTCAACAAGGCGCATGCGGCGTGCTACGCCGTAGTCTCTTACCGCACGGCGTATCTCAAGTGCCACTACAAGAAGGAGTACATGGCGGCGCTGCTCACAAGCGTCCTCGGCTCCACCGGCAAGGTGGGCGAGTACATCACCGAGTGTAAGAGGATGGGAATAAACGTCCTGCCGCCGGATATAAACGAGTCAAACGACGGCTTTACCGTCTCGGGAGACAACATCCGCTTCGGCCTCGTCGCGGTCAAGAACATCGGCAGGAAGTTCATCCTCGAGGTCATGGCCGAGCGGGAGAAGAACGGGAGATTTGCGAGCTTCCAGAGCTTCTGCGAGAGGATGTTCTCACAGGACATGAACCGCAGGGCGGTCGAGAGCCTGATAAAGTGCGGCGCGTTCGACGGCATGGGCAGGAGGAGCCAGCTCATGGCGGTGTGCGGGCCGATACTCGAGAATATAGCCTCCGCGCGGGGCAAGACGGTGGAGGGGCAAATCGACCTCTTCTCGCTCGCCTCGGAGAACGGGGACGCGAGCTTCACGTCCGAGGTGCCGCTGCCGGACATTCCGGAGTACACGCGCTCGGAGCTTATCTCGATGGAGCGCGAGGTGGCCGGCCTCTTCCTCAGCGGACCCCCGATGGACGACTACCGGGACAAGCTCTCCGGGCTGAACACCGTCCCGATAGCGCGGATGATGACGAGCCTCGAGGAGGGGGACGGGGCCTTCCGGGACGGACAGGCTGTCACGCTTGCAGGGCTGCTCTCGTCGGTGCGGACAAAGCAGACCCGCTCCGGCTCAACCATGGCCTACGCCGAGCTTGAGGACGACGCCGGAACGGTCGAGCTTATCATCTTCCCCGCAACGCTCGAGAAGTGGGGAAAGAACCTCAGAAACGACACCGCCGTTCTCGTGCAGGGCAGGATATCCGTCCGCGACGAGCGCGAGGCGCAGGTGGTGTGCGACAGCGCGCAGCCGCTCGGAGAGGCTCCGCAGAAGAAGGAGACGCCCGGAGGGACGCTGTATGTGAAGCTCACGGGCGAGCAGTCGGCCGCGGCGCGCAAGATACGTCCGATGCTCACGATGTTCCCCGGCTCGTCCCGCGCCGTCGTCTACTACGAGGACACGAAGCGGAAACAGGCGATAGCCTGCGACCTCGACAGCCGGCTCATCGAACGCCTGCGTGAGCTTGCGGGCGGGGAGAACGTGGTGTTGAAGGCAAAGTCTTGAAACCGCCGCGCGAACGGTGTAAAATAAACTCGGACGGAGTCCGGCGGAGCCGGGCCGTGCGCGGGCGATGTGCGCGCCGCGCCGTCCTAATACGGCGGTCCGCCGCCGGGTTTGAAACGACTTGAAACGATCGGAGGAGTTGCAATATGGAAAACAAGGTCAAGCGTATAGGAGTGCTCACGAGCGGCGGAGACGCGCCGGGTATGAACGCGGCTATTCGTGCGGTGGCGCGCACGGCGCAGTATCTCGGCATCGACTGCGTGGGCATCCGGCGCGGATGGAACGGGCTCATCAACGGCGACGTCGTCACGCTCGACGGGCACAGTGTCAACGGCATCATCAAC